>JAITDV010000174.1 GCA_031282385.1 Planctomycetaceae bacterium
TTTTTCGGTAACTTGTATGAAAACCGCTTTTGACTCCTCCGAGACCACCCCTGACCCCTCCAGAGGAGGGGAATATTCGCCTCCGAAGGAGGCGTATTTTTATTCGTCTCTCTCGGAGGTTTCTCCTTATTCGTCTCTCTCGGAGGCGTATTTTTATTCGTCTCCTTTGGTGTATTTTTTGGGTGTGGGGCAGGGTAATTAACTTTACTGAGATATTCCGTAAAAGGTGCTGTTGATCGAAAAACGCCAATTTTTTGATAAATTTTTTGGATTTATCTGAAATTGGCGTTTTTTTTTCACGGTGCGTATTGAATCACAATTATTGGGAGTTGTGATTTTAACCTCTTATTAGGCTTGCGGCGTATTGAGGTAGTTGGTTTGCTAGTCCTAGGGCTTGCATGCCGGATTGTATTAGGAGTTGGTATCGGGTCAAGTTTGAGGATTCCTCTGCGAAATCGGCTTCCTCAATCGTCTGGTTCGCCTCACTCAACGCTAATAACGAATCTTGCAACATTGCAATATTTGGCTCTAACGAACTTCTTTGAATTGCGCCTAATCTTCCTCTTGTGTTTGCGACGTATGTGATAGCGTCTCCGACGATGGCGTCTGCTAGGACTCTTGCTTGTTCACCTTTTGTCAGGTCGGCGTTTCCTCCGGTTTTTAGTTGGAATAGTTTGCCGTTTGAGCCGCCGAGTTGTGTGGAGAGCATTGAGCCGATACCTAATCTCATTTGTTGTGCGGAGACAACGTTTGGACCGAGTTGTAGGATGGCGCCGCCTCCGGTGATGTCGAATGTTGTTTTGCCAACGCGGTTTTCGACATTCAACGAAATGGACAAATCGGCACTGTCAACAGAGATTGTATTTCCGTCTGCGGAGGCTGCGCGACCGTTGATGGTGGCTACTGCGTCGGTACCGGCGAGGTAATTAAGCTCGTTACCTTTAGGGCAAAATGTGCGGAAGGAACCTTCGGCAACTTTAACTTGCACAAAGTTACGGCTGCCGGTCTCTGTCGCCTCCAACTTCAAACGTTGATTGTCATCATTATTGCCAGTCATTGCAATGCCGTTTGAGGTCTCAGCACTGTTGCCGCTCCCGCCGGTCGCTTTCTCCGCCGTAAGTATCTCAACTCCGCCAACAAACTCGCCAGCAGGCGTATAGGCATTACTAAAATATACTCCCGCCCAGTTTGCTGCTGTATTAATCGCCACGGCTGCAGTTGGATCCGTCGCAGCCAATCCAACAAAATTCCCTTGTGCGGTGAAGTATTGGTTGAAGTTGTCGTTTTCGTTTAACAAAGCCGCTAATGCTCCAGAACTAATCGGAGTAGCTCCTCCTGGTGTGCCAGTGGGAGACGCGTTAGCTTTGATAGTCAATTCACCAGTTTTCGCGTCGTATGAAACATTGATCATGTCAGCTGTCGCGGCTGCACTATCAAATATTGCCAAAGTATCATCCTGTACCAAATACACTTTTGTACCGGCAAGTGATGTACCTGTCGCCAATGACTCTATTCTCAATGCCGCACGATTCTCTTCAAGACCTCTTGTATTAGTAGTAGCAGTTCCAACTTGATTATCCGCTAGGAAATGCACACCTCCTGGAGCAGCTGCAGCAGGGTTAAAACTGCCGTTAAAAGCTGTTACCGCATCCGTACCTGTTGTGATAGCAGTGGCAATCGCAACAGAGACGGTTGTTGCATCACCTACGGCGCCGGTAAATTGTCTTATACCTTGCCAATTTTGAGCAATTGCACCATTGACAGCATCTGTGAAGGCAGTTACCAAGTTGGCATTATTAGTTAAAGCCATTGTTTCTGGCGAAAGGTACACGACTAATTGACCGTTTTCCTCGTTAAATCCGGCTTGATTGTCATTGTTGGTGAACTGAATATATATACCATTGAGTCCTTCATGATTGGTTTGCGTTGTTATATTACTACCTGCCGCAGTACCAATAGCTACAGACGCAATATTACTCAAATCTCCGCCAGCACCATTTACTGCAGAGTTTCCGATCAGGGCAACGGTATTTGTATCAACTAGTGTTTGGTTTTGACCTAGTATTACGAGGTCGTTTTGTTGTATGTCGCAAGTTCCGGGTACTCCAGTTGGTTTTACAATTCCTTTGCCGTAATTGACGTCGCAATTCTCGACCAAACTTTCGTTACCGCATTCATCGACAACCCAAATTCTACCATTCGGATCAACCCCATCCGGTAATTGCAACGCGGCGCTAATTCCGCCGGTTTGGTCGGGAGTAAGCGTTTTGAATAGGTTTACAATGTCATTTGCGGTAGTGATTGAGTTCCCTTGAGAATCAGTTGCGAGGTTGATTTGCAGGATTGGCGTGTTACGTCCGGCGGCAATATCCGCCTCACTCGGATTGATCAATGTTACACTCAATTTCTGATTATTAATTGGATTTCCATCTTTGTCAGTTGTAACCATTCTTATAACCGGTCCGCTGTCCATGCCCATAAATCTGACAGCGTTGTCAAGATTCACGTCGCCGGAAACTACCGAACCATCCATAAATCCAACAAATCCTTCACCGCTATCACCTTCAAGCAACGCAAAATCAAACATACTGTCAAGTTCGCCATTGTTCCGCAAAATATTGATGACGTCATTTGCGGTAGATTGCGAAGTAGTTTTACTCAATACAGATTCGCCAGCATCACTTGAAACCCGCGTCGGATTCGCATAAGAACCAACAAGATCACGCACCAATGCCGTACCATCCACACCTTTTGCCAACGACGCTATTGCTTTAGCGTTTTGATCATTTACGCCGCCTCTGTTGATTGCAGTCAAAAGATCATTAACAGTTGCCCCTTCCGCGTAGGTAATCTCAAGCTCATTCTCCGCACCACCACCAGATAACACAAATCGATCACCTTCGGCAAGTGTACCCGTAAAATTTATCCAATTACCAGCCGCAGTAACCTGGGTTGCAGCCTGTAATGCAGTTGAGATGTTTGTTACGGTATTCCCTGCAGTAGTTACGACTTTAGCGTCATAATCTATGTCTTGTGTCGTACCTAACACTACCGTCCATCCATTTAATAACGATATGTCTGCAGCAGCAATAGTATTACCGGTACCGTTACCAGCTAATGCGGTAATAGTTTTTGTTCCGTCTTGGCTTGTCCCCATCGCATTAGTAGTACTTTCATGCAAGACTGCGCCAGTAGTTCTTCCCTTCTTTATAGTAACCGACGAAGCTTCACCCGCACCACCACCATCAACCAAGGTAGTGATATCCACATCTAGTATTCCTGCAAAGTTACTATATCCGTGGTGATACGATCTTTGCAACATTACTTCCACGACGCCTGGAGCGGTATCAGTAGCTCTTGAGGCGATTCTTGCGCCGTCTTGGTCTCCGTAAACGACTTTGAATGCGTAATTTCCTGCGTTTTGTCCATTTTCTTTTGCCGTAATAACGATATCGTTATTTGCCCCTGCAGTTGACAACACAGTCGTCCCTCTTGACGCTACACCTTCCACAGTTGCCCTTACGCCAGTAGAATCAGAGTACCTGTTTATCTCGCTTGCAATAATGGAGTTCGACGTGTTCGCCCCAAACGTGAACGATTGCGTCCCCAAACTCCCCGTCACATCAATAGTGGTCTTTTGCGCCACACCCGTACCATTGTAATACAAAGTCCCGCGTTTCGCCGCCTCTTGCACCTCCACCGTAACGCCAACCTTGTCACTAGTCCCGAAATTTGCGGAATTTATCTGCAAATCAGTAATCCCAATATTAGTCGGATCAGCCTCGTTGGTCGTCGATCTTGTCCTAAAATCCATCGACCCATCCAACAACTTCTGCCCATTATACGTGGTCTGCTTGGCAATCCTGTCAATCGCCTCCACCGCCGCGTTAATCTGCATCTGGTTGGCAGCAATCATCTGAGCATTCATCGTCCCAGAACTCGCCCCTTCCACCACCAATCCCTTAATATCCGTCAGCAAACTATTAATTTGCCCCAACGAACTGTCCGCCGTAGCTATCATACTATTCGCACGTTGCGTGTTAGTAATAGCCTTCGTCGTTCCCATAATCTCCGCCTTCAACATCGAACTGGCAATCAATCCCGCAGGATCATCCTTACCAGAGTTAATTCTCAATCCCGTACTCAGGCGCTCAAGTGTGTCTGCTAAACCGCCCATGTTCGAGACTAAACTAAATTGCGACGACAACGCCGTCGGATTCGAATTGACATAAAGTCCAGTCATTTTATCTTTCCTCACTTCTAGGGGGATGTTAATTCAGTTGCCCTCCGCAATTCAACAAAAATCGCAAAAAAAAAGACAACCACACAAACAGGTCAATTTGCAGGGAAAATTTTCCAAATCGCCGAAAATCAAAAAAACGCCTCCCAACACAAAATCATTGACTCCGTAATTCAACCTCAATCAATTAAAAGCTTACAATAATCATGTAAACCTCTCACAATATAACTCACAATTTCTCACAAATCACAGAACTTTACCCATTTTCCCAAAATTTCCAACATTCATTAAATAGCATTACCAGAATAATCCGAATATCCCGAAAATAAAAATTACCACAAACCAATTTCACACAACAAACCCTCCCACATAAACACCCCTACCCCAAAAAAAGACAAATAAAAAAAACACCACCAAAAGAGACACATAAACATACGCCGCCTTCGGAAGCGAATAAAAATACGCCTCCAAAGGAGGCGAATATTCCCCTCCTTTGGAGGGGTCAGGGGTGGTCTCGGAGGAGTAAAAAGCAGGTTTCATACAAGTTACCAAAAAGGTCCAGCGTTTCTTTTCCCCAACCCAAAAAAATACACCAACAAAAAAAAATCTACAACGAAAAACTACCTTCAACTCCTCCGAGACCACCCCTAGCCCCTCCAAAGGAGGGGAATAAGAAAACGCCTCCAAAGGAGGCGAATAAAAAGACGCCTCCGAGAGAGACGAATAAAAATACGCCTCCTTTGGAGGGGTCAGGGGTGGTCTCCTACAGGTTAGCGAAAAGGTCTACTGCTCGTACTATAAATTACGTGACTCAAGAACGTAAAAGCCTGCTTTCCGATAGGTAAGCAGGCGAAGGTAAACGAAACTTAAAATGTGAACAGTTTAAAACTATTCAACAACTAGATCGCGTTGTTTTTCCAGTGCAACATTAAATTCTTCTTCGTTCATAACACCTTCTGCTTTGAAATTAGCGGTTATAGTTTTTCCGTGCATTTTGTCCAATCCGACCAATGTCAAACTTCCTTGTTCATCCAACTCAAATGTGATTTCAATTGGAGCTTTGGCGGGAAGATTGCCATCAAGCGGAAACACGGCTTGCCCTAATTCTTCACTTACTTCAGTTAAAGCATCCGCTTCAGATTCGTTGTTTGAAAAAACAACAAGATCAATTTCATCGGCATTAGGTCCGGCTGTTCCAAATGTTTGACTTCCTTTTGTTGGTACTGGGGTTTGTTTGATAATCAAGTTGCGAACGATTGGTTGCCCGCCTTTCAACGCCCGAATACCGTAACTCTTTGTCGCAACTTTTTTGAGTTTTGTCTTAACAGCAAGAAGAACTTCTTCCTCAGTTTTTCCAGAAGCTTCTGCGATTTCTTCTACTTTTTCTTTTTGCTGTTCTTGAGTCATCTCTTCAAATTTTGTTGTGCCGTCATTAGCTGCTTGTTGTAGAATGTTAATTTCTCCTGATTTTGCCGCACCTTTGGCAACCGCTTCATCTACATCAAATTCAACCGGCGTTACGCCAAGTGTTGCCCCATACTTTTCTGTGATTTTTTCTTTGATTTGCGGCATCCGTGTTGAACCGCCGACAAGCAAAAACGCGTGAATTTCCGTTACGCCGCGAACTTTCGCTTCCTCAAGAACCTTATCAGTCAATGCAAAAGTTTGATCTAAAAGACCGGCAGTCATTTCGTCGAATTTTTCACGTTGTAATTCGACTATTGCCTTGTCGCCTTCAAACATAACTTTTCGGGTGATTTTTCCTTTGTTTGAAAGCATTTTTTTATCGGTTTCGGCATTGAACCGCAAATCATAAGCCGTTTCTTGGTCTTCAAGAATATTTGCGTTGTTTCCGGTTTGGTTTTGAAATTCGGCAACAAAATATCGGACAATACAATCGTCCCAATCTTTTCCGCCAAGTTGATGATTTCCTTCCGTACAAATTATTTTGATTTCATTCTTGCTAGGTTCCTCGCCAATACTTACAACAGTGACGTCAAATGTTCCACCACCAAGATCGTAAACAATAACATTTTTCCCTTTGGCGTCGTCGTTGAGACCGTAATTGAGCGCAGCGGCAACCGGTTCATCAAGAATTTCGATAACATTAAGTCCCGCCAATTTTCCAGCTTGTCTGGTTCGTTCACGTTCCAGATCGCCAAAATAAGCAGGGCAAGTAATTACCACATCTTGGACATCGTGATCGCCGGTTTTTTTTGCGTCTTCTGCAAGACGTTTCAAAATAAACGACGAAATTTCTTCAGGCTTAAACATTTTTCCGTCAACGGAAAATGTCCAATCTTTATCGCTCATTTGACGTTTCACAAAATCGACAACACGATTAGGATCCGTTTTCGCTGATTCTTTGGCAATTTTACCAACAATAATATTGTTTTCCGATTCAAAAAACACTACCGACGGTGTAACTCGTTCATTGTCGGAGTTGGTGATAATTTCCGCTTTGCCATGTTCATTGATGAACGCAATTGCGGAATACGTGGTACCAAGATCAATACCATAAACTCGTTTAGGAATTGTTGGCATACAGTAACCTTTCTTGTAGAAATGTTATGGAAATTAAAAATTATGTAATCGATTGCTTTGAATCGAACACATAGACTTCGACCATTTCCGGTCGTAAAATAAACCCGTCATCGGTCTCATAACCTGAGCGTAACGATTGTTTTACCAATTTATGTTTACTCTGATCATTGATTGGGCAAGTTTTGAGAGAGCGTTGCCGTTTGGGATCGAATGTAGAATTCGGTTCACAACGGTAATTTTGCACATCAAATTTTTCAAGTAAAACATCTTGAAAACCTCTCGCAACTTCTTGATAGGAACTGAGAAGTTTACGATAGTTTTCTTCAGAAAATGAAGCATTGCCAAAGTAAGTAATTTGTTTATCCACGTCGTCAATTTGTTCAATAACCGTCAGAATCAATAAATGCCGGAATTTTTTGAGAAGTCCTTCTTTGAAAGATTGATTCTCGTTGTAAAGTTTATCGATTTGTCCTTGCTTTGTTGCATCGTATTTGAGCTTCGTTTCAAAATCCTTAACAAGCTGCTGGAGAAAAACATTTATTTCCGCTATTTCAACCGAAATATCTTTTGTCTGTACGGTTGAAATGATTTCTGTTGTTGCGGCTGCTATTTTGTCAGATGTTTGATCATCATCTGTAGGCAATGGATACGATTCCGTTGCAGAAATATCAATCAATTCTTTCTCCAATTCAGCACCGTTTACAACTTGTGATTCTTCATCAAACGTTTGGTTATTTTCAGGTAATGAAATCATAATAGTTGGTTTGGAATTGTTATACTGTTCGTACTATAAATTGTGCGACTCAAGAGCATACAAGCCTGCTTTCCGATAGGTAAGCAGGCGGCAAGGAGGATTAAGTTGTGAAGAGTAATAGACCTTTTCCCTAACCTAAAAATACATCAACGCAACAAAAAACCTACAACGAAAAACCGCTTTTAACTCCTCCGAGACCACCCCTAATCCCTCCGATGGAAGTGAATTATTCCCCTTCCTTCGGAGGGGTAAAGGGTGGTCTCCTGCAGGTTAGCGAAAAGGTCTAATGTTATGGTTTCTTTCTTAAGTTTTTGTTTTTTGTCAAGTCCCATGCGACGAGCCAAGTTATTTCGGTTTTTTGTAATTTGAGATCTTTTTTCAACGAATCGGCAAATTCAGGTAAGTGTGCGCAACCGTAAAAGATCGCAATTTTTTTTGTACCTTTTTTGATTTCTTTTTTAAGTACTTTTAATGCGGCTTTGTTTCGATCCGTTATTATTGCCGATTCTTCTTGTGGTAGTAGTTGTGACGCGTTACCAAGTTTACCTGTGAGCAATCTTGCGAAATTTCGTTTCAACGAAAGAGCCGGATTAGATGATAATAGTGAACCGATTATTCGACCTTCTAACTCTAATTCGTTTTCTTGTTCGCCGTCTGTACTTGACATTGCTGTCAAGAATTCACGTAGAATCATAAAAAACCAATCACCGCGTTTCTCAACACGGTCTAAAAATTCTTCCCAAGTGAGATCCGCGTGAATCATATTTTTTGCACGATAATCAATATGATCAATCTGATTCGATAAATCCAGAAAATTACCGATTCCGCTTTGTAATTCTCCGTATGAGTTTTTTTTCTTTTTATCAAGTTTGTTAAGCAATTTTTTGTTCAGGTTATTATCTTTGTCTTTTGCGCTGTTGTTAACAACTAACTCAAACAACACCACATCATATTTTTTGAATTCGTTATTGAGTTCTTCGTAATATTTTTTGTCCGCAATATGAACAGCTCCAATGAGAGAGACTTCAAGCCCTGTTTTTTTATTTTCAAATTTCACAATCGGAGTATCAAGTGAAGTCGGATGTAATTTATCCTCTTGTTTTGATACGCGGATATAATCTGAAAATTTCTCATGCGTATTGTTATCGTCGGCAAATACCGCAATCGCAAAAAACAATGAAAACACGTAAGTTGTAATTGTTGTTACAAAAAATACTGATTTTGAACGTTTCATTTTTTATCTCCTTTTCATTTTGTTTAGTGGAAATTTAAATTTGAATTTAAGTTGATTGTTTCATTTACTTATGTACAGTTCGTACTATAAATTGCGTGCTTCAATAGCGTAAAAGCCTGCTTTCCGATAGTTAGGCAGGCGGCGGTAAACGAAATTTAACGTGCGAACAATTTATAATTTTTCGATTACACCGCAAACTATTTTTGTCAACTTGGGTTCGGCGGCGTTTGCGTTTGCGATAATTTCTTCGACAACAGCTGGTTTTATAGCGTCGGGCAAACACATGTCTGTAACAATTGACAAACCCAATACTTTCATACCGGCGTGAACGGCAACAATAACTTCAGGCACGGTTGACATGCCGACAACATCGGCGCCGATTCCGCGTAAGAAACGATATTCTGCGCGGGTTTCAAGATTAGGTCCCAACACGCCGACGTAAACGCCCTTGTGTGCGGTGAAGTTTTCTTTTCTTGCAATTTCCAAAGCCCAATTGATCATTGTTTTGTTGTAAGGTTCGCACATATCAGGGAAACGCGGTCCGAGCCGGTCGTCGTTGATGCCGACCAATGGATTTATTCCAAGCAAGTTTATGTGGTCTTCAATAATTACAATGTCGCCGGATTGGTATTGCGGATTCATGCCGCCGCACGCGTTGGAGACGAATAATGTTTCGGCGCCGAGTTCGCGGATAACGCGGATTGGAAATGTGATTTGTGCGGGCGTGTAACCTTCGTAAGCGTGAAATCGTCCTTCCATTGCAATTACGTTGGTGTTGCCGAGAGTACCGATAACAAGATTACCCGCGTGGGATTCGACTGTCGAACGCGGGAAATATGGAATATCCGAGTAAGACAATGTAACAATTGAATTGATTTGTTTTGCGAGATTACCGAGACCGGTTCCGAGTACAATTCCGGCTTTTGCCGTACCGTTCCATTTTGTACGAATGAAACCAACAGCTTCTTGAACATGATTGTATAAATCGTGCATAAGTTTTTTGATTTGGTTAGTTGTTTATATTTTGAGTCAATAATGTTGGCGATAATACTATTCGTACTATAAATTACGCTCTTGAATTACGCAACTTGTAGTACGAGCGGTATAGTACGGACAATATACTAATGAATGGGCAGAGATTATAAATCGTTAAACCTCCATGTCAATCACGTCAATTACATACAAAAAAATAGAAATTTATACCGCTGACAATTTCTATATTGTTCGTACTACAAATTGCGCGGCTCAATAGCATACACTGTTCGTACCATAAATTACGCAACTCAAGAGCGTAAAAGCCTGCTTTCCGATAGGTAAGCAGGCGGCGGTGAAGGAAATTTAAAGTATGAACAGTTTAATACCACTGCAATTTCAGTACAAAATACATTAGACCTTTTCGCTAACTGTAGGAAACCACCCCTGACCCCTCCGAAGGAGGGGAATATTCGCCTCCGACGGAGGCTTCTTCTTATTCGCCTCCTTCGGAGGCGTCTTCTTATTCCCCTCCTTTGGAGGGGTTAGGGGTGGTCTCGGAGGTGTTAAAGGCGGTTTTTTGTTGTAGTTTTTTTGTTGCGTTGATGTATTTTTCGGTTAGAGAAAAGGTCTAGTTTAATACCACTGCAATTTCAGTACAAAATACTATTGTCAAATTTGATACTCTTGTAACCGGATAGTTAAACTTAAAAATCCAGACAATTCTGTAACAAATATAATTTTTAAGAAGTTAAATATATTAAAAATTGCTATTAACATTGTTTTTGAAATTATGTATAATCCGCGCAGAATTATTGATTGAGGTAACCATTTCAGTCGTGATATTATTTTGTGCTATTGAAAATTTTTTATCGACAACATTTTAAACTGTTCACAATTTTAAACTGTTCACATTTTCAATTTCCATTGCCAACGCCTGTTCACCTATCGGCAAGTAGGCTTTTGCGCTCTTGAGTTGTGCAATTTATAGTACGAACAACTGACATGTTGTCCCTAACAATAGACCTTTTCTCTAACCTAAAAATACATCAACGCAACAAAAAAACTACAACGAAAAACCGCCTTTAACTCCTCCGAGACCACCCCTACCCCCTCCGAGGGAGGGAATAAGAATACGCTG
>JAITDV010000012.1 GCA_031282385.1 Planctomycetaceae bacterium
ATTATAAACTTGCCGGTTTCATTTGAATTTCCGGAATTTACGTCGTCGTTTATACTGCAATACGCCATCGCAGTTGACGCACCTGAAATATAACGCGCATAATTGTCAGTGTCGTCATAATTGTCATCAAGCCGAATCATTCGTATAGCCATGTTGTCAAATTCATCTCCTGCTCTATTCGCCCGCACGGTAAACGCTGCGTTAGGATTTTGAGCAAGAAGACTAGCAACCGGACGTTCATCATAATTTCTGGTTGTTGATGGTTCAAAAGAAATTCCAAGATCAGAATTCGCACCATCAATCACAAATAAAATATCCGGCGAATTTTTTGGACCCAAAAATTGTAATCCGGTTTCATCATCGGAATTGCCATAATACGCCGCTTCGTCAAATAACGTAACTTTGCCGCTGCCGGTTTGCCCGTAAGGAATCGCCGCCTCAAACATCGTACCAAGAACAGAATCACAATTTATAAACGCCGCTAACTCCGCAGCAGTTACCGCTGTTTCCCAACCATTGTTTCCGCCCGTCAACACCTCTGTATAAATCTTCACCGCAACATCGGCATCAAGAACACTATCAAAAATAGTACCACTGCCATCACCCACAGTAGATACAACAAAATTTGCAGCAATCGAACCATTTGCCGGATCATTAAATGCATTAATAATATCATTGACCGTTGCATCCTCCGCAATCGTAATCATCAACACTTGATTGTTCGTCCCAATATCTCCCGCAACTCGTCCCGTATAAATGTACCCGTTGTTTCCTGTCGTTTCCGACGTCATTCCGTCCAAAGTTCCCGCCGCTAATCCGCTTGAAATCGCAACACTCAACGGCACCGTTTCTCCATCAAGCGAACCGGCACTATTGGACAACTTGTAAGACATCGTGAATAATCCGGCGTCTTCAATTGCTTTTTTAATTGCGCCGTAACTTGCGTTTGTTGAGGGGATGCTGCTGTCAATCCAACCACGAACATGCAATACTTTTGTCTGTTCGTCATAAACCGCTGTTACTTCACCAGGATTGTAAGCGGTTTCATCGTGTTCAAATGTGATTTTGACGTCGTTATATTTTGTGCCCTTTTCTTTAGCAACAATTCGCCCAACAACATCATAAGATACTCCGCCGTCAGTATAAGCATCAGTATGAGTAATTGTTGCCGCAGAATATAAGGCTTTGTCAAAATATTCGAGTTTAACAGCAGGTGTACCCTGATCTGCTTTAATGAATACAACGTCAGTATTCTCAAATTTCAATCCGGGTACGGTTGAAATTATATTGAGCATGTTATTAGGTCTAGCGTCATACGTTGTAACATAACCATTTTCGGTTCCTTTTAAACCGCCTGAAATATATTTGAAATCTTTTATGGCGTTGATTACTGTTGCGAGTTCAAGATCGGTCGGCTGAACAATACCGTCGTAAAGAATCTGCAATTTGCCGCTTGATTCATTGTAATTCGCCGCAACTTTACCACCGCCGACAATTGATACTGCTGCCGTCTGAACATACTCAACTTGACGAATCAATTGATTATTTTTCGTTTCAATAATTAATGGTATCGGATTTGAAGAACTGTCAGTTTTCTTGGTTGGAATTTTATACGTGTGTATTCCTGCAAACGATTCATCAAAATTTTCAACTGATGGCGCTTTTTGTTCTTCCATTTTCAGTTTGAATTCGATGATGCCTGGGTTAATGCCGTCTGGCGCCGTGATTGTGTAGGTAGTTTCGGTTGTGTTTCCGGCGGTGAATTTTACAGTGTAGTTGCCTGCCGCGCTGCCTGCAATCAACGCCGTCAAGTTAATGTCATTGTCAAAACCTGCACTTGTCAACATAATTTGCCCATGCGTCGCTTCGTCTCCGACAATAGCGCGTACGCCGGTTGAATCAGTAACAGCGTTTATAGCGGTTGCAATATCTTGAACGGTTGAACCGGCTGCGAATTTAAACGTATCTACTCCAGCGTTGCCCGCAACTTCAAGAACTGTATCGTAACTTATTCCCGATTTATCATAAAATAATTGTGCTTTTGTTGCGGTAGCAAGGACTTGTATGTTAATGTCCATTTGGGAATTTGCACTCAAATTTGCCTGAAATACTTTTAAATCCAGAAGTAAATTCCGATCAACACCGCGAGTTTGAAAATCCATTGAACCATCGAGAATCGGCTTACCGAGATAATTAGTGGTTTTAGCGATTCTATCAATTGAGTCGAGAGTAGCGTTGATTTGAAGTTGATTTGCTTTAATTTGGCTTGCGGACATTGTGCCTTCACTTGCAGCTTCTACAACAAGTCCTTTGAGATCATTCAACAGATTATTAATTTGTCCAAGAGAACTTTCCGCAATTGAGAGCAAACTGTTTGCGCGTTGGGTGTTTATGATTGCTTTTGATGTAGCGGTCATGTCGCTTTTCAACAACTCGCTTGCAATCAAACCGGCAGGATCATCTTTGCCGGAATTAATTCGTAATCCGGTACTGAGTCTTGTCAGAATATTTCCCAAATCAGCCATATTTTGTTTAAGCTGATTACGGGCAACAAGTGACGGAACATTCGTCTGGACATAAAGTCCGGTCATAAGAATACAATCCTTTGATCAAATTTCGTTCAACAGTCACGTAAAACAAGAAATGAAGTATTGAAACTGTTCACAATATGCACTTCTGATTTAACGTAACAAAAAACCGACGCCTCCAAAAATTGCTTCGGCAATGGTCTGTAGTATCGACTTTCTGATGGAAGCGGCTAAAAACATGAATCTATGTTAATGGTCGTTTCGATTAATTCAACTAAAACGCTTGTAATCAAAAGTCCAACTGTAAGGGTAATAATGATAATGCAAAATCGAATAACAAAAAAAATTTTTTTGCCCTAAATTATATTCCAGACGCGATTCAGTTTTTACACAAAAAGAGTATCATATTGTAACTATTCAGTGATTACTTTTTAAGCTGTTCACACTTTAAACTGGATTTTTGCAAAATTCATAACAATTTTTATTAAAAGAGCAGATAATTAAATCTTACTCAATTTCGGCATATATTTTGAACCCAAAGATGCAGAAATTATTGTAACGGAATTTATGAAACCCTTGTTTTTACGGTATATCATTTTTGATAAAATAATATTTGATGCAATAAATATGACAAAAATCAGGGAATAGGAACGAATCAGACAAAAAAGCAACACTCCAAAATAAACAACCCTTATTTATCCAATTTCCCTTAGTAGCAAGCAGTATCCCATCAACACGCCCTTATGCCCTTATTCTTTCAATGATGAATTTAAGACAATGTCAAACAAAACATGAAGGTATAAGGGCTTATTGGAGAGGAATTTTTGGCTGCTAATGGTACTTCGACCAATAAGGGTTTGCATATTAGAACCATTCGGAAAACGATATTGTCCCGCGTGAATTTATTGGTCTTGGGTAACAGAATAGTTGACGATAAGAAACACACGGCTGAATAGATACGATTTTCATGTTTGACTAAAATAATTATTGTTACAATAATGCATCAAGAAAAAATAGTAATTTGATAAACATTTCACACTCAAATTTATAGTGTTAAACGCCATTTTGCAAAAGTTCAGTTTAAATTTCCTTGAATTTTGCCAGCTTACCTATTGGAAAGTGTTTTTTTACGTTCTTGAGTTATGCAATTTATAGTACGATCAATATAGACAAGATTAAGGATTGTTTGTAATTCAGTTGTTTTTTGAAATTTCATTCACGATTGAGATAACATTTACTCCGTATGAGTTATCTGTGAATAACTCCAAAATTCAATGAGAGGTAAGTAGTTATTTTGTAGATTGTTTTTGACTATTTTTTAAACCTAAACTCCTTTTGGGAAGAAATCCTCAATAATTTAACCAATTAATATAAAAATTATGAATCTTAAAGAATCTCGATATAAAGATTATCATCTTGTTTGTGAGATGTATGAGTCGCTTGATGTGATGTCTGGTTTTGATTTCGGGCAAACAGAAAGAATTGCGCAAGTGATTCGTGAAAGTGGTAAATTGCTTTTGACCGGCGAAGGGTCAAGCCGAATTTTTCCGGCAAAAAATTTCATATACCATTTGCGAACAGACGCAATTGACATAAATCTAAATGTGATGACGGAAGGTTGTTATCAATCGCTTGAATATGATCTTTCGGATTGGAGTGTAATAGTTGCGTCAAATAGCGGTCAAACCGGCGAAGCTGTAACTCTCTATAGACGGCTTCTTGAACTAAATCACAAGCGGAATTTTGTTGTTACAGCGGGTAAAAATACAAAATTATCAGAATTGGCA
>JAITDV010000433.1 GCA_031282385.1 Planctomycetaceae bacterium
TGAGATTAAGCGAATCAAACCGTTCTTTCCAGAATTTACATGTATTATAAGCGTGATGAATTATTTCACGCATTTTTTCAGTCTGGCGGGCAAGAATAATTTCGGGCGAATCGTACTGCGTTTTAAGCATTTGACGATAACGTACCAAATAATCGCTACGCTCCCAACTCGCCCAAATCGGCGCAACAAAATTGCGGACAAAAAAAGAAAATACGTCCATATTTTATTTTCCCGAGCAGCTCTAATATTCCAATCCTTATTAGACCTTTTCTCTAATCTAAAAATACATCAACGCAACAAAAAACCTACAACGAAAAACCGCCTTTAACTCCTCCGAGACCACCCCTAACCCCTCCGAAGGAGGCGAATAAGAAGATGCCTCCGAGGGAGGGGAATAATTCCACTCCTTCGAAGGGGTCAGGGGTGGTCTCCTACAGGTTAGCGAAAAGGTCTATTTGTCAAATTAACCTTATCAGCCGAAATTTCCCTTCCCAACACGCGTCATTATACGCTTATGTTTTGTTTGATACTATCTTAAATTCACCATCAAAAGAATAAGGGAATAAAGACGCATTTGGGTGTAACGTTGTCAGCTACTAAGTGAAATTGGACAAATAAGGGTTGTTTATTTTAGAACGCTGCGTTTTAAACTGTTCACACTTGTTCACACTTGAATTTTTGTTTATCGCCGCCAGCTTACTTATCTGAAGGCAAGTCTTTTACGTTCTTGAGCCGCGCAATTTATTGTACGGGCAGTTAGTGGTAAAAAAATAATTGCGGGACAGGGATTCGAACCCCGACTAAATGGTTCAGAGCCATTCGTGCTGCCTTTACACCATCCCGCAAAAAATAGGTGTAACATTCTACGCTGCAATCAAACCGCGTCAAGTAGAGACACGATACGTTGCGTCTCTACGGCATCTCCTAAATATTAAAAAAGCAATTGAATGAAATGACACAAAATAACAACCTCCTTAATCCTTTACTGCTCGTACTATAAATTGTCTGACTCAAGAACGTTAAAGCCTGCTTTCCGATAGGTAAGCAGGAGGCGGTAAAGGAAAATTCAAGTGTGAACAGTTTTAAACAATTGGCTTGCAGACAACTCGCAACTAAATAGTTACAAACATAATTCAAAAAAAATTCCTATTGACTTGATTTGATAAATTTTGTACTCTCACACAAGGTTCTATTTGGAACGCGTATGCTGTTCGTAATATAAATTGTGTGACTCAGGAGCGTAAAAGTCTGCTTTCCAACAGGTAAGCAGACGGCGGCAAAGGAAATTTAAAGTGTGAACAGTTTAAATTATGTTTTTTTGTTGTCCAATGTAATTACTTCAATTTGTGGAGGGTTGAACATTTATGGTATTGGTGTATTTCAGGTATATTGGGATTTTGAGTTTGGTTTTATTATTTTTTTGTTTTTGTACTATGTTGGGGTGTGCGCCTTGGCAAAAGACGTTGCGTAAAAACACTACAATTTTGCCCGAATCCGTACAACGTAATATTGATCAAGGCCGCATAATGCGTATTAGTGATTATGCGATAGTGAGCGGGTTAAATGATATAGAGGTACGTGGTGTTGGTCTTGTCCAGAATCTTGTCGGCACGGGGTTTGACGATGTTAATTCTATTGAGCGCGCGATGTTATACGAAGAGATGAAAAAAATGGGCATCAACGACATTAACGGATTGCTTGCCGATAAATCAAGCGCCGTCGTAAATATAAAAGGACGCATGAGAGCGGGAATACGTGAAAATGAATTATTTGATGTGCAAGTTTCAGTGCCGGCGGAAAGCGGTGTGCGGAGTTTGCGCAACGGATATTTAATTGCTGCGACATTGCAGGACATGCGGGCAATTGAAGGAAGTGTTGTCAAGGGAGAAACGTTAGCGGTGGCGGAAGGTTCTATTATGGTTTCCGATCCTCTTGCAACTGAATCAAACAATCCGAGCGGTTTGAAACAAGGAATAATATTAAGCGGTGCAAGGTCAAAGAAAACCAGATATTTATTTATCAGTATGAAATCGGAATACGAATCGGCGGCAATGACGAAACGTATTGCGGAGGTTATTAATAATAGATTTTATGTTTCATCGGGGCAAAAAAAAGGAATGGCAAAAGCAAAAGATAATGTACTTATTGTTCTTGATGTGCCGCCGACTTATCGCAATGATGTGCATCGTTATGTTCGTGTTGTGGAATCTTTGGCGTATCACGAGACTTTATCGCAACAACAACGTAGAATTGAACGTTTAAAATCTGAACTTCTTGTCCCCTCTAAATCACAAAACGCCGCGTTTCAACTTGAAGCGATTGGCGGTAAAGTTGCAATTGATGCGTTGTGGTCGGCGATGTCTACCGGCGATGAGGAAGTGTTGTTTCATACCGCAACTTCATTGGCGTATCTTGGAGATGGTTCGGCTTCAAAAGTGTTGGCGCGTATCGTGCAGAACAATCCGGTATTTAGAATTTATGCTCTCAATGCATTGAGTTTATTACGGAATGATATTGATGCGGAGTTGGCGTTGCATGAGTTATTGCAAATGCCGAGTGCCGAAACGCGTTACGGCGCGTTTCGGGCTTTGTGGCAACGTAATCCTGCCGACAGAGCAATTCGCGGCGAATCGTTAGGCGGACAATTTTCGTATCATGGAATTGCGGTGCCGGTTGTGCCGGTGAGAACTAACAGAAGTATTTCAACGGTTGGTTGGAGCAATGAGTTGGACAAAGAACCGAAACCGACTTCGCCGCCAATGGTACATTTGACAAGAACAAAAAGACCGGAGATTGTGTTATTTGGCAATGATATTCGTTTAAATCGTCCGTTTGTGCTGGACGCAGGACCGACTATTTTTATAAATGGTAACAACGTAACAGGCGAAATAACAATTAAAAAATTCGCAAGTAAACCTGATCAATTAGATGAAAGCCGAACGGTTAATTCGAGTAATCTTGATGATGTGATAAGGGCTGTTGTTGATATTGGCGGAACGTATCCTGATGTTGTTCAGATGTTGTGTCAAGCGGATCAGAAAAAGTGTTTATCTTGTCCGTTAAAAATAGACAGTCTCCCCGAAGCAAACAGATTCTACCAACGAAAAAAAGAACAAGAAACAAATACCGAACAAAACAATAAACCAAAACCAAAATTAAGCGACCGTTTCAATATAAAAAATTGGTTTGCCCCGAATCCAGGAAACAAATCTTCAGATTATGAAGGATTCATCAACGAATCAGAGAGAAGATAAAAAATTATCGTACAATTCACTTTTTTGTAACAATTATTTATTGACAAGGAGTCCCCATTCAGATGCTCAAACGAACTCGCCGCAAACAAATTGTCTACCATTAAAACAACAAAAAGACTTTTTCAGGGACAACTATTTAGCTTGGGTAACAGAATAGTTGACGATAAGAAACACGCAGCTAAATAGTTACTACTTATTTAGGTCAATTCTTATAATTGTACGAAAATTTCCCTAATCTATTAATTCCATTTTTATTTTTTTTACAATATCAATTATCTTGCCCAACCTTTGATCCCATTCGATTCGGTAATGTTTGATATTTTTGATTGGTTTGATTGTGTATTCGGCGGCGTTTTCAATTATGTTTCGGCAAAGAATATCAGGGCGGACGGAGTGGATTGCGCCTCGGCGGTCTTTGATTTGCAGTGTTGTTTGTTTGCAAATTTGCCCGCAAGGTTGACCTTCAGGAATTAAATTTGCCCGCCAGAGGCAATGTCCTGTAGTAAATAGAGGTATGCGTCCGAGAGCGATTAATTCTATTTTTGATGCTGGTAAATTTTTGCAAAATTGTTCGATTTGGTCTTGGTTCAAATCGAATCCCGGAGTTATTCTTTCTGCGCCCCATTCTAATAATTTTTGAAACGATAATTCGTTTATTACGTTGAACGGGAAGTCGGCAATGACAGGAATGTTTCGTTCTTTGAAGTACGTCAACTCTTCGCAGTTACGAGCTAGAACTGCGTTTGGTTGCAGTTTGAAAAATTTATCCAGAATTTTATTTTCGCGCGGCAAAATAATTCGCGGCAATACCGCAACAAATTCTACATTATGCTGACGTAAAATATCCGCCGCAATTTGATATTCAACCCAATGACAAAACTCACCGTAAAATGTATTGCAACCTATCGAAATAATTTCACGCAGCAGTTGTACATTTTTCAATGTGTCGATGTTACGGATCAATAGATAAATATTGGTGTGATGTTTTTCGTGTTGTTTATTATTTTTTTCAATTTCTGTTACCGAAATTTTATCGAATTCAATATGAATTTTTTGTTTTATTTTTTCAAGATTTTCGTCAAATTCGGGTTTGGTTTTTGGTTGTGGTGAATAGTTTTCGAGGTTAGTAATCAACTCATGCCGTAATTTCCCGAGCAGACTCAAAGGAATCATTGGGTTTCCTTCGATTTTTGCGTCGATATTTTTGAGAGAGTATATAGTATCGCCAAGTCGGTCAAATTGTTTTTGTAATATCTCCAAAGTTATCGGATGTTTAATTGCGGGTTCGAGATTATTGTTACAAATAATTTCGCATTTTGCACCGTGGTTGGTTGCGGCATTGAGTTTTAGCGGTTTTCCGGCGATTGCTGTGATAAAAATATTTATTGGAATTCGGCGTCGGGATTTTTTTGATTCGAGAGACTTTCGTATTTCACGTTCAATTTCGGGGGCGTCGGTTTTACGAACTGATTGACCTTGTTTGATATATTGCGGATTTATTGAATTGTTTGCAAATGTCAGCAGGACTTTTATTTTTTCGTTACAATTTTGTACCGATTCGCCTTTGCGTATAATTTCGTAAACTCTTCCGCCCTGAGAGTTGTCTGGTGATTCTGTATTTTCAAACAGAACGCCGTCGCCGCGTTGGATTTGACCGGATAATTTTACTACTGCGGCGTCGCGCCGTACTTCAATTACTTCACCGATTTCGGTACCGCGTTGTGACATTATGTTTCCGGGAACAAGTTGCCGCGGCTCAATTATATCAAGCCAAGCAGTTGAAAGTCCGCGTGAAAATATCATTTCAAGACGCGGTAAATTTTGTGAAATTGAGTTAGCAATATTGTCTGAAATTTTTTGATTGGCGTGTGAATCTTTGTGAGACGGAGTTGTGTTTTGTCCTATGAAATCCAGTATTTCACGATACACGCGGGTAACTTCGGCAACATATTCAGGCGGTTTCAGCCGACCTTCAATTTTAAGTGAGTCAACACCGGCAGCAACTAATTTTTCTAACAACGGCAACGCGGCAAAATCACAAGGACTTAAAATTTGTGCGGGATTATTTGTACAATTATTCGCAATCAATTCGTAAGGAATACGGCAAGGCTGGGCGCAACGTCCGCGATTGGCACTGCGACCGCCAAGAGCAAGACTTGCGTAACATTGACCTGAATAGCTGATACAAAGTGAGCCGTGAATAAATGATTCGAGTTGTAGGTTAGTAGATTGACGGACGTCATGAATTTGTGCAATTGATAATTCGCGAGGCAGAACAACACGAACAATTCCTAGTGATTGTGCAAGTTTGATTGATGTTTGTGAGGTTAATGACATTTGGGTTGAAGCGTGGATTGGCAAGTTTGGACAAAATCGTTTTGACAAAACAGCCAACCCTAAATCTTGTACAATAATCGCATCGACTCCAGCCGTCACAATATCACGCAATAAATATTCAATTTCTGTAAGTTCATTGTCATGAACAAGTGTATTAAGAGTAACATAACCGCACATTGAACGGTTATGCAAAGTTTGCATTATTGCGGGCAATTTTTCAAGAGGAATATTTTTCGCGCGGACACGGGCATTATATTTTTCCAAACCGGCAATTCCAAAATAAACCGCATCGGCGCCGTTTTCAACCGCAGCATGAAGAGATTCTTCATCTCCAGCAGGTGATAAAAGTTCAGGCAAATGTTGTTGCATAATAAAAAAATTTTTCAGACATTTGCCTGATAATATTTCAATTTCATTCAATGTAACGTTTTTTCGTTACAAAAATTAATCAATAGGTAACTTTTAAAAATTCAAACTGTATTTCACAAACCAACAATTGAACGTATTAATTTTAAGCAGTTCACTCGTTACGTTTCCTTTACTGTCGTCTGTTTACTTAATACTTTGCACGGTTACAAGTGTGTTTAGGATTTCGGGCATGTTTTATTTTTTATAAGGTTTTTTTGGTTTGATTTTTTCTATTGTTTCCGGTGTTGGTTCGCCGTCCCAAACCGCTACTAAATAATTAAGCTCCAACGTATCTCCCGATTTAATAACAACAGGTTTACGATGCAAATTGTGTGAAATACCAAGATACGCAAATGACTTACCCGCATTGCCCATTGTAAATGCTAACGTTGGAACCGGATTGTCCAAATAACCAAAAACCGCAACCGTTACCGGTTTACCATCCAACTTTGCCGTGTACGCCATCCATTTACATTCCGTCAACCGCTCATCACCTCGAATCGATTCAAATTTATTTGTTGATTCTGAATCGCTAAAAAAACGACCGCCCTTGTCCATCGTTTGATCAAAACGCAAACCCAATCCCGCATAATAATGATTGCTCTTGTCCAATTCAACATCTTTATCCGCCGCAATCAATTTCGTTTGCCAGTTAAGAAACACAACTCCATCTCCGCGTAAAACCGAAATCCGGCGTTGCTCCCGCAACAATAATTTTGCGTTACCGTCCTGCCATTCAAGCTCGGATTGTAATTCTTCAGTTGCGTTGTCTGATTTTGGTTTTATTGAAATGGTGATTTGCTTACCGCATTTTGTTGAATTTTCCGCCCAGAAATCACAACCATTGACATTAACCGCAAACATCAACGCATGATGATGCAAATGATCATAAGGCGCATCACGCAAAATATTATAACCGGACGGCGTACGCAACTTGCTGATATACGGCTTAAACGGAACATTTTTGTAACAATAATCCGCAACAATTGACTCACCGGATTTCAATAGTACAGTTGTACTTTTTTGATCCGATAATTGTTTCACCGTTCCGTCTTTCGCAATTTGATAAAGATTATCTCTGCTCACCGCAAATAACTCGTGTCCATTGCCGTCAGCATTAGTCCGCGTTATCAAATTTGAACAAGCAAAAGCGTTTTTAAACGGTACATCTTTCCACGAATTCGATTCGCGGTCATAAACAATCGGTTTACCGGCTTTATTCAACGCATAAAGCGTATCTGTTCCGTTACCGTTTTTTCCATTTTTCCCTGCAACTGCACAAATTATTTTTTGTTTCAAATCTTCAACAGATTGATTTTGTACCAAGAAAACCGAACCCGATTTGTCAATAAAACTAATCTCATCATTGGGTGAAGTTGTAAAATTACCCACTAACAACGCAACAGCATTCTTGCCGTCAACTAATATTGAATACGTTTGCCATTGCGGGTTAAATACGTAAATATTAGCGTCTGTAATTACTGCAAAATCATCTGCCTTGTTTCGACTGTTCAACTTACCGGCGGTAATTTGCGAAAAAGACCCTGGCAACGGAATCCACGCTTTGTTCATTATTTCTTTTGTCCACCGAAACGCTTGTCCCGAATACGTACTTGCCACAACAGACGAATAAGATTCATTCGGCAAGAAACGTCCCGTTGTAATTGTTTCGACATTATGTCCGAAAGGTCCGATGAATTTCTTCGTCTTAAAACTGTAAACATACAACGCACGGCGAGCAATATCAAGAAACACTAATTGATCACCGCCTTCTTCAAGTATATCAGCGGCAGCTATTGTAGAAATCCTGATATCGGGAATTGGTTTGACAACGGCAGATTGTCCGTCATAAACATGAACAATCCCGTCTCCATCCAACCACGCAACTCCAAACGTCCCTGAAGTAATCGTGTTATTCGTACCTTCAAACGCATTGGCAAACGAAACACCCGCCAACACAACAAACAAAACAAAAAAGTAACTGTACTTTGTTCTCATTTTTTTAATTTTTTCAAAATTTTAATATTGGAATATTTCTTGTTACGAAATATTCAAAAAAATTGTTTTGAGTTAATTTCGTAACAATCGGCTATACTGTCCGTACTATAAATTGCATGACTCAATTAGGTAAGCAGGCAACGGTGAAGGAAATTTAAAGTGTGAACAGCCTAAAAGTCTACGATTTGGAACATGATAATCTAACTTGCTCATAATGCAATACGTACTTGAGTAAGATTTCAAAAATGTGTATCTATTCAGTCGTATGATTATTGTCATCAACAATTCTGTTCCCCAAGTCTAATAAACCCGCACTGGACAAGATAATTTTCCGAACGTTTCTAATATTCCAACTCTTATTTGTCAAATTACCCTTAGTAGCCAAAAATTCCTCATTCCCGACGCGCTCTTATGTCCTTTTGTTTTGTTTTGTTTTGTTTTATATTAGACCTTTTCGCTAACCTGTAGGAGACCACCCCTGACCCCTCCGAAGGAGGGGAATATTCGCCTCTTTCGGATGCTTCTCCTTATTCGCCTCTTTCGGATGCTTCTTCTTATTCGCCTCTTTCGGAGGCTTCTTCTTATTCGCCTCTTTCGGAGGCGTCTTCTTATTCGCCTCCTTCGGAGGCGTATTCTTATTCCCCTCCTTCGGAGGGGTTAGGGGTGGTCTCGGAGGAGTTAAAGGCGGTTTTT
>JAITDV010000486.1 GCA_031282385.1 Planctomycetaceae bacterium
CCGACTGGAGTGAACGCTGGTTTGGCGGATGGAAGTGTCCGCTTTACGAGCAATTCCATTAACCTTGACATTTGGCGAGCCGCCGGAACTATCGGCAATGGTGAATCATTACATTTACCCTGATAATTCCGTTTTGATCATTTTGGAATTTGGAAAGGTAATTGCCTACCTTTTGCAAAAAACAAAAGGTAGGCAACGTTTCGCTGAAACGTTGCATGAATCAGGTTAACGTTGGCATAGGTGAAAACCTTACGACGAAATATCGGCGACTTTTTAAATTTTGCCTTCGGTCTGGTTACCAACATTGAGCGAAAATTATACTTAATACTCTAAAAAATAAGAGTTTACGTTAGTTGTTCCATAACGAATTGAGTTTGTATTTGTCAATAATAAAAGATATTTCTATTAGTGACAAAATACTTTGATCTTTGAAAATTAGGTAGTTTGCAAAATTGCAAAAAAAGATTTTTCTCCCGCCTTGACGTATTGTCAAAGCGTGCTATATTATTTGAACTTCAAAACTTTGATAGGAAAAACTTCGTTTGTTTTCCCCAAATTTTGATTCCCGTCAGGAGCAAGCGGGACAGCACATTTTCACAATTCCTTTACGAAAGGACAACGTATGTTCATGCAAGAAATTTTTATTGTGTTCTGTCAAACTTTTTTAGTGCTGTTCAGTTTAATTCTGTTCAGTGCTTTCACCTCCTTTCTTAGGAAATCGCATTTATTTCCTAAGGATTATGTTAAAATAGGCGGGGGGGGGGTCTAGGTAGGAATAACGCGTTCACGCTTGTTGAATTGCTGGTCGTCATTGCGATCATCGGCGTGTTAATCGCACTTCTTTTACCAGCAGTCCAAGCCGCCCGCGAAGCCGCAAGAAGAATGAGTTGTGCAAATAATCTAAAGCAGTTTGGGCTTGCACTGCACAATTACCATGCGTCGTTTGATTGTTTTCCGGGTATTGGCACCGATGGTCACAACAAAACAACAGGAGTTTCTGATACCAACTCAGTGTATTCGGTTCAGGCTCGAATCTTACCGTATGCTGAAATGACACAAACTCATACAATGATTGACTATTCACAATCATTAAAAACCGGAGGTGGTATGGGTGGTGCAGTTCAAGCTTACAAATATCATGTTCATGATGTTATCCAAACGCAGATTCCAATGATGCGTTGCCCAAGTGAAGCAGGAGAAAGATTAATTGATTGCGGAGAAAGTCGTTATACCACAGATGCTGAAACTGACACCGAATCATGTACAACCGCTCCGGGAAACTATGTTATTTGTAATGGTGATAGTGTCTGCCCCATTAGTGCCGGCTATGATTGGGGATTAGGGAACACCTTTAGGACAAATGGTTTGTTCCACTATTATTCCAATAACAGTATTGCTTCCGTTACCGACGGAACTTCTAATACTACTGCAATGGCAGAATCGTGTGTCGGATTAGGATTAGGATCAACCACGACCACTTTGGCAGATATTCAAAAATCAAATCGATATCGCAATGTAATCGGTCAAAATGTGACGATGTCCACAGGAGGATCAGGTATGGGCGGAATGACGATGGGAGGAACGGTTTATGCCAATCCCGATGTGTTGGCTGCCAGTGGTTATGGTACCGGCAATAAAACTTTTGCTAATAACCGTTGTTATTCCTGGATCAAAGGTGAAGTACTGTGTAGTGTTTTTTGTACTTTTCTTTTGCCAAACTCAAAAGTACCGTCAACCAATATGATGAATCACGGACTTTACAGTTCCAGCAGTTACCATCCCGGTGGGGTTAATGCTTTACTTGTTGATGGAAGCGGTCGTTTTGTTTCGGAAACAATTAATTACGAAACATGGAGATTCACCGGAACAATTGACGGAGGTGAAACCAATACCGGGCTTTGATTTCCAAAAACTTACAATAAAATAGTATGCCGTGTAACTTGCGGTATTTTTAATAACATTTCAAAAAACGCAAGTTACAACGGTATATGGTTTATTTAATTTGACATTTCATTAAATATCATTACAATATATATTTGTTGTTTTTATTTCAATACCTTATTTTTAACCTGATTTTTCTAACAAAACAACCTTAGTAGCCATGATTCCTACAAAAATCAAACCTTATTACCTTATTTATTATTTTGGGTGGAAAATGGAAACCGTTAGTGGGGTCGAATATAAGAAACGATTGATGGTGCTATAAATATGCGCCCCCTGATGGGGTCGAATATAAGAAACGGTTGATTTGTGCTATAAATATGCGACCCCTAATGGGGTCAAATATAAGAAACGGTTGATTTGTGCTATAAATATGCGACCTCTAATGAGGTCGAATATAAGAAACGGTTAATTGCGCTGAAATATTACCAATTTTTTAACCCATTTTTTTGAAAGGACAATTATTATGAAAAAAACAATTTTAACAATTGTTACGATTGTGTTTGTTGTTACCGTGTTTACGCTTGGAATTTCCGCTGTTTTGGCGAATAAACCGAGTGAGGCGGAACGGTTTGAAACTTTTATCAAGAATGAAGGTTTGATAAAAAAGTTGGGACTTACCGGCGAACAAATCGAAAAACTCAAAACCGCCGTCAATAATTCCTATTTTCCA
>JAITDV010000536.1 GCA_031282385.1 Planctomycetaceae bacterium
AGGTCTATTATCAAAATTAATTGACAAGGAGTCCCCATTCAGATGCTCAAACGAACTCGCCGCGAACAAGTTGGCTACCATTAAAACAACAAAAAGACTTTTTCAGGGACAACTAACTACATTCAAGGTTCAATAATTACCAATTTTTCACAAACTTTTAATTTACTGCCAATCTTGAACCACAAGCCCGACCGGTCATGCAAGGCTATTTTGATTCCCAGACGTTCAACTACAATATCTTTTCTTTCAAACTTGTGTAAATTTAAACTCAAATCTGCACACAGACTGAAATCCAATCTGCACAAATCCAACTCCAATTTGTACAATCCTGACTTGATTTACCAGCAATTTGACTTGGATTGTTGACAGAATATACAAAATTTGCAGAATTTACAGCAGAATTTACATGTGTGAATGTGGTTTGTAAATTCTGAAATTATATTGATTTTGTCAAAATTTATTATTGTTGGTGAATTTTATGAATGGAATGGTTTATTTTGTTGGGGCGGGACCGGGTGATCCGGAGCTTTTGACGGTTAAAGGTGAGCGGTGTATTGCGCGGGCGGATTTGGTGTTGTATGATTATCTTGTGGATGAACGGATTTTGACGCTTGCAAAACAAGACGCAGAGTTGGTTTCGTTGGGTGAATCTCACTCAGGACGGAAATTGTTGCAGGACGAAGTAAACGAACAAATGATCGCCGCCGCCCAAAAAGGACGTATTGTTGTCAGATTAAAAGGCGGCGATCCGCACATATTCGGGAGACTAAACGAAGAAATTGACGCTCTAAAAAACGCCGGAATTCAATTTGAAGTTGTGCCGGGTATCACGGCAGCTTCTGCAGCCGCACAAGCAGCAGGGATTTCATTGACCAATAGGCAAAACTCCAGCGCAATCGTCTTGCTTACCGGACATCCTGCAAATAAAAACAACCCAAACACACCTGCACTTGATTTCAAGAAATTTGCAAATTTCGTTGGAAATTTGATTTTTTATATGGGTGTAGAAACCGTGCAAACTTGGAGCAATGAATTACTAGACGGCGGAATGTTGCCCGAAACTCCAGTATTAATTGTCCAAAATGCAACACGCAGAAATCAAAAAATCATACACACAACCCTAATAAACACAGAAAAAAAAATCAAAGAAGAAAACATACAAAAACCCGCTGTCATTATCGTTGGAAAAATATCATAATTTCGGAAACCCAGAAATGGCAACTTCTAAAAATATATTTTTTGGCAGAATTATCAAAATTTTAGGATTGACAAGTTTTGACAATAAGTCTATTCTGTCCAATAATTTGTCAAATTATTCAATTCCTAAAAATTCGTGAAAATTAGTGGACAAAATAAGTTTTTAGAAGTTCCGAAATAATATTTGCGAATTTTACTTTCATACTTGCAAAAATCAAATTGAACAACCGCCAAAATCAACAAAATTACAGCTTCACCCCAAACCGCCCCCGCAGCCAAATTTTGCCCACAATATAAATACTGACCAAAACATGCTTGACGATATTGTTGCAAAAATTTATTATTGTCTTTCCTATTGTGAGCGATGAGCGATTAATTGTATTTTATTTTAATCAAATCAAATTTGATTTACTGTAATGTGATTTTTTATGTCTTTTATTACGTTTTCTCTTTTTTTGGGCGGTGTTGTGTTTGCGGTTATTCCGATATTGCTGCATTTGTTGATGCGTGGTAAACCCAAACGTATTGAATTTCCTGCGCTTGTTTTTGTCAAAAAAAACTTAGACGTCAACCGCCGAAATTACCGTCTAAAACATATTCTTTTATTGTTGCTCCGTATTGCTGTAATTTTGCTTTTTGGTTTAGCATTGTCGCGACCGTCGTTAAAATTCGCCGATTGGTTTGCCCGCTTGCCCGACTTATTCGCCAGCTCAAATTCAGGCAAATCAGGAAATACTAATGACGATTTCCGCAATACTAATTGGGTCGAATTCGGTACGCAAGACGCACCCGTAGCCGCGGCAATTGTTGTCGATTCTTCGTTGAGAATGAATTATATTGCGGAGAACAAATCGCGTCTTGACGTCGCTAAACAATTTGCCCAATGGATACTCAAGCGTATTCCGCCAAAAAGCGAAATCGCCGTCGTCTCCACAACAAGAGAATCAGCAGTATTCCAAATCGATATGCTTGCGGCAAAAGATAAAATCGACCGTCTCCAAACAATCTCGTCCGGTAAAACAATCACCGACGCCGTAACAGACGCAATAAATTTACTCACAACAAGCAAGAACGAACAACGTGAACTTTATATTTTGACTGATTTGTCAGAAGCGGGTTGGTCAGAAAAATTCTTGGAGACATTGGCTAAACTTGTTGCAAGTTTACGCGGACAAAAAAACACAACAAACAATAACTCGCCAACACAAAATAACAATAACACAACCAAACAACAAAATTCATTTTTCGGTAACAATAAATGGTTGGAAATTTTTATCGTTGATGTCAGTGTTCCTTCGCCCGTTGATACCGCAATTGTAAACTTGTCCGTCACACCACAAATCGCCTCACCCGAAACAACCGTCGAAATCGAAATCTCTGTTGCAAACATCGGCAACGAAACTTCAAGAACAATTGACCTCATCTTGGCTGGCGATTCAAACACCGGTGAAATCATAAAAGATACAAAAACCCTAAACTTCCCCAAAGGCGAATCACAACAAAATACCACATTTTCAATCACAGGTCTTAACAACGGAACCCAACAAGGAAAAATCCAATTCACAGTACCCGACGCCCTTGAATTTGATGACAAAATGTTTTTCACTTTGCAAATCATACCGCCTCCGCGCGTCTTGATAGTGTCCGATGTTCCGGTTCATGATACCGCACTTTTTTTACGCCAAGCACTTGTTACAATCCCGTTCAACGTAGAAACAATTTCGTTTGCAGAACTAACCGGCAAAACTTTGAGCGAACTAAATCAATTCAAAACATTGATGTTGCTTGATCCGGTACCTTTGGATATTGTTGTCTGGAAAAAATTAGCCGACTATGTATCAACAGGCGGCGGAGTCGGCATATTCTTGGGTGCAAACGCAACTTTGCTCAACGCATTCAATAACCCTATTGCCTCCGAAGTAATCGGCGCAAAATTAGTTCGTCAAGCTCGCAGTCCCGACGAAGGTCTCTGGATGTTGCCCACAAATAAATCAACTCCAATCTTGACTTCATTCAAACAATACGGCGACGTCGAACAATACCCTTGGGATACACAATTAGTATTTCGTTATTGGGAGTTGGAAGATTTATCATTGCGAGCGGATATTGCGCTGCCTTTCACCGACGGACGTCCCGCCGTCATAACTCAAACATTAGGACGCGGACGCACCGTAACAATCACCACCCCCGTTTCAGAAACAAACAACATCACAAATAAATGGAATGTATTGCCCAACAATGAAGCTTCGTGGATGTTCGTGTTGTTGACGGACGGCATAACAAAATACTTAACAGGAACAGCCGAACAACAATTCATATTCAATACCGGCGAACCAATAATAATTCGCCCAACTATAGAAAAAATGCCGGAAACCGCGTTACTTGGAACGCCCGATGGAAAATCAATCCGCCTCACACCAAACACAACTCAAAAAGAAATTGCCATACCGCCAATTACCGAAACCGGTAACTTCCGCATCCGTTCAGGCGGCGAACAAGGTTCGCTTGACACCGGTTTCAGCGTAAACTATCACAGCAACGAAACCGCCGTACGTAAAATTGACAAATCCCAACTTGACCGCTTTTTCGGCGAAAATAATTATCATCTTGTCCACTCCCCAAAAGAAATCGAACAAAACATGACACGGCGCAGAATTGGAATGGAATTGTACACGGTGGTAATTTTGCTGTTGGCGGCAATTTTTGTAACAGAATATCTTTTCGCAACCAGATTCAGAAAACACAAAAAATAACTTATACCGTTCGTACTATAAATTGTTGACTCAAGAACGTCAAAGCCTGCTTGCCGATAAGTAAGCAGGCGAAGGTAAAGGAAATTTAAAGTGTGAACAGTTTAAAATAGTACAAAATTTTTGCAGCGTATTCTTGAAGTAATTTGCAAAATATAAAAAACGGTATTTATTCAGTGGAATGTTTTTTTATTGTGAAATACCTAAAATTATTTTAAGCTAGATTCGCGGCAATGGGCTGAAAGCCCAACATCATTAACGTTGGGCGTTGCTCTACGCTATTGATTCAAGGCTTTCAGCATTAGTTCAAAAAACAACACAAAAAAACATTCCACCGAAGTATTATAAAAAACATTTTGCCGAGTTGTTAAAATTTACACATGAATTAAAATGAAAACTGTACATTTAAATCGAAAAAAAATTACGCTTGAATTGCGGATGACGGCGATGATTGATATGATTTTTTTGTTATTAATTTTCTTTATTTGTACGTCAAGTTTTCGCCCGTCGGAGAGTCTTATGACAACTGATATGTCTTTGCCCGGAAATATTACCAGTGATGTGAAGTTACAGATTCCGGAGCCGAGTGATATTGATGTTGCGATAATCAAGATTACATTAGGCGAAGTTCCGCAATGGTATCTTGCGGGCAAAGAATGTAAATCGATTCGGCAACTAGGCGAGTTATTGATTGAATTGCGGGACATTCAAAATGACTTACCGGTTGTGATAGACAGCGATCCGAATGTTCCGATTAAAAATGTGATTGACGTATATGATGCGTGCCGCGCAGCAAGTTTAACTAAAATCCAATTTGCCGCAAATAACACAAAAAACAGAGAAAAATAATCCGGTTATAACGATTCGACAACTTATTGAACCGGACAATTATCAGGACAAATATTATTCGTACAATTATTAGAATATGTACGATTGGTATAGTGGAATAAAAAATTGTCATCTTATGTATTTTTGATGCAGCGGCGCAAATTTTGACCATAATTATTGCCGATAACGGTGGAGATGTTCGGTATATTGTTTCAGTCAATTTAAAGTGTGAGCAGTTTAAAAGTACAGAAATATTACAAATTGTGAACATTTAACAATTCATACCAAATTAAACCAATGAAAAACGTTCAATTTCTTCATGTCTTTACGGCATTTGTCAGTATTGTTGCGATTGTTTTGTTAGTTGTTGTAATTGTGAATTACAATAAGATGAAGCAGATGAATGCGGAATTGCTTTCCGCCAAATCTGCCTCTGAAGACGCAGAAAAAAAGAGAAAAACTGCCGCCGATGACGCAACTACACTTAAACTGTTGATTGATCCTTCGTATGGTCCAATAGAAGTTAGTAAAATTGTGGATGAACACAAAAAGGATATGTTTAAGTATGCGCCAGGCAATGAAGAAACCCATACATATAGATTCTCTCTTGCCAAACTCTACGACGAACTTGACAAAACTAAAAAAGAACACGAACAAGAAAAAACTGATCGGCTGCAACTAGAAGCCGATTACAAAAATTTGCAAGTTCTATATAAATCTATTGCCGACAAGTACGACGAAGAACGTCAAAAAGCAATCAAGGATCTTGGCGATGAGCGTACAAAATTTAAACACACGCTCGCAACATTCAGCCAACGCATGAGCGAACTTGAAACAACAAAAATTGCTATCCAAACTAAAGCCGATCAAGATGTCAAAACCGCTGCCGAAACCGCAGCACGCGAAAAAAACCGCGCAGAAAAAGCGGAAGATCGATGTGCTGATTTGGGGGCGAAGTTGCAACAACTTCTTCGTCCGATATTTGATCGTCCTGATGGTGTGGTTGAGGTTGTCAATTTGAACACGCGTTCTGTGGTTGTTGATATTGGTTATGCGGATGGCGTGGAGCCGCGTATGACGTTTAGTGTTTATGATCCGAAAATTTCGGGTATTTCTTACGACGCTAGTTTGTACGGCGAAAATCCAGTACTTTGCGAATCGTGTAAACGCAATGTCAAACTGCACGCGAGCAAGGCAAGTATTGAGATTGTGAGAGTACTTGGTCCTCACAGTTCTGAAGCGCGGATAGTAATTGATCAATTGGTCAATCCGATATTAGTTGGCGATGTGATTCATTCGCCGATTTGGGATCGGGGTCAAAAGTTGCGTATTGTGCTTGGGGCGGGTATGTTTTTGCCGGATGTCGGCAATCCTGCTGGTGATCATGCGCTTGGGAGTCTTGCTGATATTAGGAACATGATTATTGATTGCGGCGGTGTGGTTGACTGTTACATTTCGGACGGAATAAGTGATGCGAATGTAAAACGCGGTGAAATTGTAGGACTTGACAAAATTACATCCGACACAACATTTGTCGTGATTGGGACAGTTCCGGAAGGTTCACAGGAAAACGAAATTATGATGGCGCAAGATACAATACGGAAAAAAGCAAAATCACTTGCAGTTAAGGAGATTTCATTGAAAGAGTTGATGCTTAAACTTGGGTGGCGTAACCCGACGCCGTTAAAAAATTACGGAACAGATGCAGATGAGAATGATTTGAAAATAAAACCGGAAGGCGGACGAAGATTGTCAACAGGAAAAGTTTCTTCGTATTATGATAAACCGAATTATTCTGCAGGCATCTCAATAAACGACAGAGGTAAACATATTTCAACCGGCAAAGTTTCCGATATTTATACAAACGATCCATCAAAATCAGTGTCAACCGGAAGCGTTTCCCAATTGTTCAGAGTAAGAAAGCCTGTTACAACTTCAACTACTAAACCGTAACGAAAAAAATAAGTAATATTTCATTCAGTAGAATTAGTGTTTTGAGTTACTTAATATACTGCCCGTACTATAAATTGCCTGACTCAAGATCGTAAAAGCTTGCTTTCTGATACGTAAGCAGGCGAAAGTAAAGGAAAATTCAGGTGTGAACAGTTTAAATAAATCGTAACTGTTAAGTCACGGGATTCCTGTAATCCCAAAACAACACAATATAAAGTAAACAACACTTATTTATCCAATTCCCATTAGTAGTAAGCAGAGTCCCGTCAAGGCGTCCTTATGTCCTTATTCTTTCGATAGTGAAATTAAGACAATATCAAACAAAACATAGGGCATAAGGGCGCGATGAAAGGAAAT
>JAITDV010000537.1 GCA_031282385.1 Planctomycetaceae bacterium
CAATAGCACAAAATAATATCACGACTGAATAGTTACATTTAGTGTACGAACAATATATTTTCTGATTTTCAAGGTTCACATTAGCTTGCCGTTTGTGGAATTGACAAATTGAAATTGGCGGTAATAATTAGCGTGAAATGAGCAAATCGCTTGAAATTATTAGAAAAATTAGTCTGATTTTGATATTTCTTGTGTTTGGTTTGTCTTGTTTCTGCCTGATAATTTTTGCAGGAATTGATTGTCAATTCCTGATTTGGCAGAGAATCAAAAAATGTTTCTGATATTTTATACACAGCTCGTACTATAAATTACGTAACTCAAGAGCGTAAACGCCTGCTTTCCGATAGGTAATCAGACGGTGGCAAATGAAAATTAAAGTACGAACAGTTTGGAATATTCAGGAATTTTGAATTAAGGAAAAACAAATGAAAAATATTATTGTTACGAGAATTGTTTTGGCTACAGTTGCGGTGTGTTTAATTATTGGAATTTTTGTTGTCCAACGTCAGAATAAAGTTGTAAAAGTGGCTGCCGCTGAACAACTTGAAAATGCAGATACGGTAAAGAAACTCGAAGCGTTTCTAGTTTCGCAAAACGAAAGGAAAACTAGCGAATGGACAAAATTACTTATGCAAGTCCAACAAGTAGATACCGAATCGCAAAATAAAAAAATCGGTGAATTATTACCTGCCTACAAAAAACTTGAAACTAATATTCTTAACGAAAATATTCAAGCAGGTGAAAAAATCTTGTCGCTGGCTAAAAGTCAGGACGAACGTTTTTTGGGTTATAGTTGTCTGGTTGAAAGTTATTATCAATTGGCACAAAACGAATTTTTTGATACCTGCAATAAAAAAGCAGATGAAGCCGGCATAAAAAATGACGATCCCGAATACAAATCCAAGCTAATAGAAATTGCACGAAAATTACTAGCCGACGAAATGGTAACAGAATCACAACAAAAACTCGACGTTATTATTGACCAGATGGAGAAAGAGGGAAAGTATGAAAAAATTGTCAGAGATTACAGAGGCGTACAATTATCAGATAAAATCCGAATTTTGACGGTTAAGTTTTCTCTTGATAAATTTAACAAGGTAAAAGACGAGGCTAAAAAATGGTCAAAAGGATATTTAGATAACACGGTATCAAGTATATTCCAATTTCTGCTGGAAGTCGCGTCATCAGAAAAAGCAATCGCCGCCGACAATCAAATTGCAGCAAAAACAGTTAAAGAAATTACCGATTATATTGGTTCGGACGAGTTCAGTACGGATGTTGAATTAAGGAATCAGTTATTGGAATATATAAAGGGATTATCGGCTCGTTTATCGGGAGTTGCGTTGAATTTATATGGTCGGACAATTAATAATGAAGTTTTCGATTGGAATTCTTTAAGAGGCAAGTTTGTGTTGGTTAAGTTTACCGCGTCTTGGTGCGGTCCTTGTAAAATGGAAATTCCAAACATGCTCAAAGCATACGAAAAATATCACGGCAAAGGATTGGAGATCGTGTCGGTTTATATTTTTGAAAAAGGTACCGAAACGCAATCTGTGGAAAATGTTAAAAAAGTAGTTCAAGATGAAAAAATTCCATGGATTATTATCAGTGAAACATTGACTCAAAAAGCCGGCAACATTGGTCAGTCGCAAAAATACAGTGTTGAAAGCGTGCCGACGATGTTATTAGTGGACAAAGATGGAAAAGTTATCGCAACTGAAATGTACGGTGATGCCCTCGATAAAAAATTAGCCGAATTATTTGACAAAAAATAGTTGTAATCATTTATGTACATTTGGGTAGATTGCCCAAACGTGCATAGACGTTTTTAGTAATATTTCAGTGGATTTAGTGTTTTGAGTCAATTAATAACTCATGTTACGCAGGAACTAAATATCAGTTTTCCCTCGCCCCTAAAAGGGCGGATAAAAATTTCCAATTTTATGGGATGTTGTTTTACTGACTTTTTACTTACAGCGCCTAACATGAGTTAGTAAGAAAATGAGGTTGGTTACTCGATATTCACGTGTTCAAAAAATTCCACTGAAATATAAACGTTTTTATTTTTTTATATGAGTTCCTGTTATGGATTTTGATTTTGTATCAGGACTTTTGAACTATTTATAAACTGTTCATATTTAAAATTTCCTTTTTAGCGCCTTTATGACGCCGATTTCTAAAGTGTGCAGTTTAATAACAATTAAATCAACATGACAATAGTTATGACTCCATCCGCAACAGACGCGGTAAAAAAGTTTATGACGGCAAGCAATGACATCAGTAAAGATTCGTTTTTAAGAATTAGTATTCTTGGCGGCGGTTGCAAAGGAGTGCAATATGCGCTTTATTTTGATTCCGATTTCAATGAAGAGCTTGACACGAAATATGATTGTGATGGCGTAATATTGGCAACTGAACGGAAATTTGATCCGCATTTTGATGGTACTGAAATTGATTATGTTGATTCAGCACAAGGAAACGGTTACACGATTAACAATCCAAATTTCCAAGCAGTACAAGGTTGCCCGGGTTGCGGTTGTCATTGAACAAACAAAATAATCCGACACAACTCAAAACTATTCAATCGCGTGTATTTTTTATCGTGAAATGTTTTGAATAATTTTTGCCAATGGGCTGAAACCCCAACATCATTAACGTAGGACGTTGCCCCGCGCTAATGATTCAAGGCTTTCAGCCTTAGTCCTCACAATACAACACAAAAAACAGTCCACTGAAATATTACTAATTTTGAATCAACCTTCAGCGCTTCTTGCGACTCTCATAACTTCTTCGATAGTTGTCAAGCCGCGTAGAACTTTTCTGATTCCGTCATCGTATAGCGTACTCATTCCTTCGCCGATTCCGGCTTTTCTAATATCTACGGTACTTGCTTGTTTAAAGGTCATTTCTCTGATTTTTGGCGTCATCATCAACAATTCAAAAATAGCCATACGTCCGCGATAACCTGATTTATTGCAATAGCTGCAACCACGACCTTTCATAAAAGTAGCTTTTGCAGATTGTTCTTTTGTTATTCCGGCTTCTTGCAATTCGATTTCGGACGGCATGTGAGGTTTTTTGCATTTTGGGCAAATTGTTCGTACAAGACGCTGCGCCATTATTCCGATAACAGAACTTGACACCAAATACGGCGGAACTCCCATATCAACAAGCCGTGTAATTGCTCCCGGCGCATCATTTGTGTGAAGCGTACTAAACACCAAATGCCCCGTCAACGATGCTTGAATACCCATCTGCGCAGTTTCAAGATCGCGCATCTCGCCAACCAGAATTATATTCGGCGCCTGCCGCAACATTGCACGAATAACTCTTGCAAAATCGAGTCCGATTGAATGTTTAATTTCGACTTGATTTATTCCTGGCAAGTAATATTCGACGGGGTCTTCTGCTGTTATTATTTTGCGTGTAGGAGTATTGAGGTCGTTCAACGCTGCATACAAAGAAGTAGTTTTACCTGATCCTGTTGGACCTGTTACTAGAATAATTCCGTTGGGGCGTCGAATCAAGCTGACGAATTTTTTGTATTCGCGTTCGGCGAATCCGAGTTGGGTTAAACTGACGCGGATGTTATCTTTGTCGAGGATTCGCATGACAATAGATTGACCGTGGCTTGTTGGTATTACGCTCACACGCAAGTCGAGTTCTTTGTCCGCAACAGATAATTTTATACGTCCGTCTTGAGTTCGCCGCCTTTCGGCAATATCAAGTCGGGCTAAAATTTTGAATCTTGACAAAACAGAACCTTGAATTCGTTTCGGGATGTTATCGCGTTCAACAAGAATTCCGTCAATTCTATAACGAACCCGAACACGGTCTTCAAATGGTTCAATATGAATATCTGACGCGCGGAGTTGAACGGCTTCTTCGATTATTAGTTGACTTAATCGGACGATTGGGGCGTCGCTATCGGTTGCGCCTGCGGCGGCTTCTGTTGCGCTTGCAATGTCGGTGTCGGTAAATTCAATTTTTGTGTCGGTCATATCTTGAATCAAGGAGTCTGCACTTTCGCCGATATTTTGTTTATAGTGTCTGTTGATTGCCTCTTGAATCGATTCGCGGGTTGCAAGAACAGGCTCAATAGAACGGTGCAAAATGAATCGGAGTTTGTCGAATGTTTCGAGATCATTCGGATCACTAACAATCACTCGCAACATATCACCATCAAGTTGATAAGGCAAAACCAAATTTTCACGCGCAACCGATTCGGGAATAAGTTCAATAATTGCCGGCGGGATAACAAGATTCTTCAAGTCAAGATATTCACGTCCGAATTCTTCAGCAATTGCAAGAGTAACTTCCTCGCTGCTAACGTATCCAAGCCGTGAAATCGCTTCACGAATACTGATATTAGCCGCTTGAGCCATTTCATGTGATTCGGCAATTTGCGCGTCGCTGAGAATTCCTTTGCGTTGGAGAATGTTAATAAAACTTAATTTTTTTGCCATTTGATTAAATTGGGTTAAGGGCAATACCGCAAACTCACATAATTATTTTGCCCTGTTGGGATGAAAATCCAATTTGTGCTGAAAATTATCGGACAACAAATGGGAATCTCTAATAATTCATTTTGCCCACGAATGTTCACGAAAGATCACGAATTAAATACTTTGTGCAAATTTGTGTCAATTCGTGTATAAAAATTGCCAATGTATTTCGTCCTGAAAGGACAGTGCGCAACATGAGTTAAGTAATATACGTCAAAATTCCACTGAAATATTACAAATATTTTAAATAGTTCACACTATAAATTTCCTTAGACATTGCCGCAAAATACTACTAGACCGAAAAAGTACCCGAACATTGTAACTGTCTATTTTATTTTTTACTACAGGCAACTTAAAAATCTACTTTTCTCAATCTATTGCAAAAATGATGTATCTATTCAGTCGCTAGTATGTTTATTATCGTCAACTATTCTGTTACCCAAGCCCAATATACAGTTCGTACAATAAATTACGCTCTTGAGTCGCGCAATTGATAGTACAAGCAGTATATTTTGCCGGAATTTTCTGAATTGTTTTTCTCAAGAACGTTATGCGAAATTACCGAAATACCACCTAGCCCTGCATAGATAATCAATACAATCGTTACAAACGGAAATTCGGAATAATTTTTTACACTCACGTATTTAATCAATTCCGCCTTATTGTATTTACCTTTGACAGCTACACTGTTCATACTATAAATTGCGTGACTCAAGAGCGTAAAAACCTGCTTGCCGATACGTAATCAGACGAAGGTAAAAGAAAACTAAAGTGTGAACAGTTTAAAACTTGAGATCAACTTAACCTCTTACTCATTGCCATTATCCCAACATAAATTAATGAGGGAATTAAAAAATGAAATCCTTAATAAAATTGAAAATAACTGTTGCCGTCTGCTTTATCAATTTCGCAATTCTATTGAATGCGTTGTTTCTGACTTACAATGTTGTTGCTGAAACAGCGCAAACAGACACAACCCCAATTACTTCCGCCGCCATAACCGACACTTCCCCCAACCCATCTAACTCCTCCAATCTTGCCGACGCCGAAAAGACAAATTCAACAACCGCCTCAACAAAAAATAATACCGCGCCCAAAACCGACAAAAATATTATTGATCCAAAAAATACCGACACCAAAAATAAAATAACTAAAACACAACAAAATAATACCAATAATATTACAGAATCCAAAAATAAAATATCTGTAACCGAATCAATTAATAACGGTTGGACAGCAATTGTACCGAATAAAACCGAAAAAAAAGTTGAGGGTAATGTCAGCCATGAAATCCGAGTTGCTGATAAAAAAATAAACAACCAAAAAAATCCAAATGATAACAATTTCAGTATTTGGGACGCGTTGCCTGAAAATGTTACAAAAAATGATAACCCTAAATCTCAGTCCCAACCCAAACCTCAACCAATTAACCCCAACTCAATCAGTCCCTTCATCGTCCCGCCCACAATTTCTGCCGAACCCGAACCGAAAACAACAAAAGTTAAAACCGAATCTAGTGAGTCTCCTTTGTCCTCAACTCCTTTGGCAACTAATCCAGCAACTTCGAATCCAGCAATTCCTAATCCAGTTCAACCAGCAACTCCGATTCCTACAGCTGTGCCCAAAGATTTAGGCGACGAATTACACGAACCAACTCCAATCACCGTAAATACGAAAATTGAAGGTGAAAATATTGACGAGGATCCTAAAGAACCTAAAAAGGCGTTGTCCAAGACTATTCTTGATACAAAAAATGATGAGCTAAAATTTATTAAAGGCGAAGTCAAAGATACTTTCAAAACAGAAGTAATCGACGAAACCGAAGTTGAAGTTGAGATTGGCGTTGGAGTTCATGGCGGCTTGACACAAAACAAAATAAGCACCGAGAAAAAACCTTTGACGGATATGTCAAACCGAACCGCAGAAGAAATTGCAAAACGGCTCAATGATCTTGAAAAAGAAAAATTATCTCTTGAGAAAATGTTGAAAGATGAAATTGATAAAACGAATAACGATACTTTAACAATAGACAACTCTGATGAATCCGTCGGAGTTTCACGATCCGGTAACATAAGCAAACAAGATAACAAAAACGACGACCTAAAAACCGAAAATACAAAAGAAACAACCGAATCCGAATCTGAATCCGAAACCAAACCTAATTCAAAATCCGACACAAAAACAGATACAAAACCCGATGTTAGACCCGATGTTAAACCCGATGTTAGACCTGATGTTAAACCTGATGTTAAACCTGATGTTAAACCCGATGTTAAACCCGATGTTAAACCTGATGTTAAACCCGAAGTTAAACCCGACACCAATTCAGAACCCGCTAAAACAGAAAAGACCCATTCAAAAACCGAAACCGAAGTTGAATCCGATATAAAAACTGACGAACCCGAAATTGGAACTGAAACTACAATTGAAACAAGAGTCGAGTTGCCGGATTTTGACGAAGAAGAATCTGATGAACCAATTAAGAAGTTGATTGAACCGCGCCGGGTTGGTGATCCTGATGGTATTACTAAGATAAAGTTGATGTATGACGAAATTATGAACGGTCTCAAAAGCAGGAATATTATTAGCAAATATGAACGCTGGAAAGATTATGCCCGAACAACATTGAGAAACTCTTCCGGCATCAACACCGGCAGCGAACTTGACGGACGTACTCGTTTGAATTGGTACAAGAAACTGTACAACGAACCTATTTACTCTGTTTTTGAAGCCGAAGAATTTACCCGACAATTACACGACGGATTGTGCGGTAACCACCGTTTGATTGCAGAATCAATGGCGATAATTCGTGAAAAACTTGACGTTCCGGCTCGCAATGATCGCGGTATAACTTTCCCCAAATGCGAAACTCCAATTGATGCTGTCGGTGAAGTTAAACGTGCTTTGATTTCCGCGCAAATGCATCACGCCCGCGCCTTGTCAACATTAACTTCCGCCGAACAAACAGAGCTTGTCGGTAACCTTGTTCAAACATTTGTCGGAACTGGTTGCGTCAACGGGCATACGATTCCGAGCCGTACATACGGAAGAAAATTACTTGACATGCTGGAGAAAATTGACAAAGCAGCAATGCACGAAGCAGGTGAAGCATTTATTCCGTTATTAAACGAGAGTCTGCTTGACCTGCTTGATAAATTACCTGAAAACGCATTGCCAACAACGCTTATTGGAGGTCAGACATTCCAACGCCTTGTAACGCCTGCCGGTGATATTGTAATCGGCGGTCGCAGTAACAATGCTTACGATCTTGACAGTCCGGATTTTCGAGAAGTTGTTTGTGTAATTGATCTCGGCGGCGATGATAATTATAGAGACGGCACGTGTGGTTTACATCGTCCGGTTTTATTGATTATTGATATGCACGGCAACGACACATACACCGCAACCCGACCCGGTGTTCAGGGCGGTTCAATCATGGGTGTTTCTGTGTTGATTGATGTTGACGGCAATGACAGATATAACGCGGTTGATATTGCGCAAGGTTCTTCGATAGGCGGGATTGGAATGCTTTTTGATTTTGCGGGCAACGATATTTACAAAGGATTACGGCGGGTTCAAGCTCATGCGTTGGCGGGAGTTGGAATGATAATTGACCGCGAAGGCAAAGACGATTACCACGCAGCGTTGTGGGCGCAAGGTTTCGGTGCGCCTGCCGGATTTGGGGTGCTTGAGGATTGTCTGGGAGATGATCATTATTATTGCGGCGGACTTTATGTTGATTCGTATCCTGAGCATCCGGGTTATGACGGTTGGGGACAAGGAATCGGCGCAGGGATTAGGCAAGTTGCTAATGGCGGGATTGGTGCGTTACTTGAGGGAGCGGGCAATGATGTTTATGAGGTTGACTATTTCGGACATGGCGGCGGTTATTGGCTTGGTGTTGGTTTCGCAAGGGATTTCGGAGGCAACGACATTCGGCACGGCACAACTTTAACCGCATACAACGGAACTAACAGACGCGAAAACAAATGGACTCGTTTCGCAAATGGTTTTGGTTGTCATTATTCTGTTGGTTATTGTTTTGATGATGAGGGCGATGATGTTTACGGCGGTACTATTATGGGAACCGGCATGGCTTGGGATTTGTCAATGGGATATCTTTGTGATTTTGACGGTAGTGATAAATTCACCGCAACCGGAGGCATGACTCAAGGTGTTGGAGCTGAAGGTAGTATCGGGATTCTGTTTTCATACGGCAAAGATGATGTATTTAGCGGACGGAATCAAGCATACGCCAATAGTAATGTCAATTATCATTCTGTATCGAATTGCGGTAGTAACTTTAGTTTTGTCATCAATTACGGCGGAACTGATACTTACGGCAGCGGCGCAAAAAATAATTCATACGTACAACGCGGCTCAACCGGCGGATTCCTAATTGATAGACCAACAAGCAGTGAAGCGGTTGTAGAGTTGGAGAAGTTGCAGAAAGCGATTGAATTGCGGAACAACGAGATTAAAGCTTACGATGAAAAACAAGAAACGTTGCGTAAAGAAGCTGCCGCAAAAGGTCGACGTTATTACCCAAGAACCAAAAGACCCGCACCAATACCGACAGAACAACAAAGAATCTTGACCGGCGTACCCGAATTCAAGAAAACCGCTCCAGATAAAGTTACTTCAACCAATAAAATCAAAATCATTGAGTAAACATTAACTATACTCATCCCAAATAAAATTTAAGTTGTGATTGTCAACTGATAATTTTGTAATTATTTAGTAGCGTGCGTTTTTTATTGTGAAATGTTTTGAGTTAAATTTTTGGCAATGGGCTTTCAGCCTTATTTTACAAAACAACATAAAAAAACATTCCACTGAAATATTACATAATTTTCAATAAACTATATTCTATCTTATTGTATTTTGACAAAAAATTTTTAATTAAAAAAATGAAACATATAACTTGCCTTTTAGTTGTTTTGCTCGGATTGGTGCTTTGCATTAGCGGGTCAAATGGATTTACAAACACGAACTCAAACAAAACGGATACAACTAAATCCGCAAAAGCTCCATTGACACACACGCTTGATGGAACGCTTGAACCGGATGAAATTCCTGGTTTTGTTGATGGAGTCCGGCAACAACGATTGTCCGACGCAACTCCGATTCGTGTAGATGCGCCAGTCAAAATTGAACCGAATAACCATAATGTCAACGGCAATTTGACTGCTCAAAATCAGACTTCAAAAAAAATTGATTTGGCAACTAGAATTTCTCCGCCGGTATTGCGGTTAAACAACGCGATTTTTCCCGCCGGATTCAATAGCGAATATTCGCTTGTTCAATACACCGCAGAAAAATCCAAACCCAAAATACACAACCATCACAATCACAACCGCAACAACAATCGCGAATCAGAACTTGACGCCGAATCTTCGGAAAAGGAACCGCTTGCAGTTTCGACTAATGTTAAATTGCGCAAAGGGGCGGAAGCTCTTCCTGATCCGCTTTTGTTGTCTATTCAGACAGCGTTGAAATCAAACATGACGCGAACCATTACAACCGTGAACAATACACCCGGCGATATACTTCTAGCGGCATTGCCTTATGGCGCTGACGCAAAAATATGGCAACCTGATCCAAACTCGCCGCCCAAAAACTCACGAAACAAAAAAGTACAACAACAAGGAAATTACATTTATTCAATCGGGACGCTTTGCTGGAACTACGCTTGCAACGGTAAAACGCTTTTACGCGGTGACGGCAAGAATGTTTATGCCAAAGTTGGTGCAGGTTATCAATTGCGGCCGGGTTCTTTTCTGGCGTTGTTGGCGATGTCAAATATTATGCCGAATTATGAGTTGAAGGTTGGCGGCGGGATTTACACGATTGGCAATTTGATAGCGTCAGAAAAACGCAGCGTGTCAAGAGGCAGTAACATGTCAATGATTTTAGTTGGATTATCGTTTTATGGTACGCCGGCGGAGTCGTGGAAAAATGATTTGGGCGAAACGTGGAATATTGAGCGTATGGTTGTTGAGGAGTTGAATCGTCCGATAGATCAGGGAACGAGTGATGTTACGGATTGGCTTTTAGGTTTGACGGCAGCAGTGAATTTGTATGAAGAAGAAAATACGCCGTTGCGCGGTGCAGTAGCCTTGGCAAAAAAACAAATCGGAATTTATCAAGAATGGGTTTTGTCTGTGCAAAATGAAGATTATCTTTGGCATCCGAAGTTCTTTTTATATCGCGGAGTTGGTGCAGACAATTTTGATACGCTCTACGCAAGCGGACATATTTTGCGCTGGCTCGTTTTATCTTTGCCCGATGAACGCTTGCAAGATATGCGAATAAAACGTTCAATCAATAGCCTAATTAATACAATAAACCGCATACCAACAAACCAAAACGCCAACACCCTAAACGATAAACAACTAGAAGCACTAGCCGTATCTCTACAAACAATCTCAATCTACAAACAAAGAGTTTACGGAGCAGATCAAGAATAATAACCTACACAGGAATTTGATCGAAATAATACAACAAATTCTATCGACCCAATTCCGAATTTATTTTTATTATTGCGATAGGAATTGATTCGAGGATATGGGTTGCGGTGAGTGATTCGATACCGTATTTTTTTGCGGCAATATCCCCAGCAACTCCATGTAAATATACGCCTAGTTTTGCCGAATCAAAAATACCAAAACCACGAGCAATCAATCCCGCAATCATTCCCGTCAATACATCACCGCAACCGCCTGTTGCCATTCCGGGATTACCGCTTTTGTTGTTTATAAAAACTTTATTGCCGTCTGTAACAATTGTTTCGTGTCCTTTGAGAACAACTATTACGTTATAATATTTCGCAAATTTTTTTGTAACGTTAATTCGGTTTATTTGATCGTCTTCATCTGGTATGGAGTTGAAATTGGTTTTTTGGGTTAGTCTTTTAAATTCTGCGGAGTGCGGCGTGAATATGATATTTTGACATTTGAAAACCGGCATTTGTCCGCTTAAAGCGTTGAGAGCGTCGGCATCGACAACTATTCCCGCAAGTTTAACGTAGCCGTCAAGTTGACACAAAATTTTCGGCACAAGTCTATCCAATCCGGCAGAACGTCCAAGTCCGGTTCCAATAAATAATGATGTTGCTGTTGCGGAGTTTGTGATCAATTTGTCGAATGCGTTAAGTGAAATCTTCCCGTTTCGATCTGCGGGCAAAGGAATAGTAGTAGATTCAGGATAAAATCCGGCAACCGTTTCAAGTATCGGCGCAGGAACCGCAAGACGCGATAAACCTGCACCAACAAGTAATCCCGCCCGACCCGCAAGCGCAACCGACCCCGCCATTCCACGAGAACCGCCTATTCCAAGAACAACCCCATAAGTCCCCTTATGACTGATCAATTCGCGAACAGAAAATTTCGGCAAGTTACTATCAATATCAGATCGCATGGTTTTAAACTATAATTCACGCTTTAATTTCCTTTATAACAGACGGGAACACAACGAAACGTAATAACCGTTTGCTGTTATTGTTCCCGTCTGCCATTGCGACAAAATTAACTTTCACCAATAATACTAATAAATTATTAAAACGGTAATGGTGCTGCGGTTGGTTCAACTTGGGATGGGAGGAAGCCGGCTAACGAATGACAACGTGAAGGTTGTTGTAATTTTTCTACGGCTTTGGCTTCAATTTGACGAACTCGTTCACGTGTTACTTTGAAAATTTTACCCACCTCTTCCAACGTATATGAGTAACCGTTTTCCAGACCAAATCGTAATTTGATAATTTCACGTTCACGAGGCGTAAGAGATTTCAATATCTTTCCGATTTCACGTCGTAATAGTTCGTTTGATGCCGAATGTTCCGGTTTGTCGAAATTTTTATCCGCAACAAATTCACCGAAACAAATATCATCACTTTCACCAACCGGAAGTTCAAGGCTAATCGGACTAGTACCCATTTGTGTTATCCGATAAACATCATCAACCGTCATTCCAACTGCATCTGCGACATCTTGCGGACAAGGCTCATGTCCCGATTCTTGATAAAGAGAACGTGTTGTAGATTTGATTCGCGACAACGCTTCTATCATGTGAACTGGAATACGAATTGTTCTTGCTTGTTCGGAAATTGAGCGGGTTATTGCTTGTCGAATCCACCATGTTGCGTAGGTTGAAAATTTGAATCCGCGTCGATATTCAAATTTATCTACCGCTCGCATTAATCCAGTGTTTCCTTCTTGAATAAGGTCAAGAAAATTTATACCGCGGTTACGATATTTTTTTGCAACAGAAACTACTAATCGCAAATTACTGCGTGAAAATTCGCTTTTGGCTTTTTCATATTCGTTCAAATAATACCGCATCAATTCACAACGGTTACGTAAACTTCGCGGACTTTCTTGTGTTGTCATAATTAAATGACGCAATTCTTTTTTTAGAACGGCAACTCGTTCAGGCAATAGATTCAACGTCTTATTATTTAACATGCGTTTGATTTCATCCATTCGTGCCGACATCGTTTCAAGCTGTTTCATCAGTGAATGAACCCGCCGGTTGCGCAAACTCAACTCTTCAACAAGTACCAACGCATGATGACGATGATTGATAAATTTTTTACGTGCTATTTCTTTGTCGGATTCAGATGTACTCTTGCGAACTAACGTGTTAAATTCTGCATACATTTGTTCAAGAATAGGAGCAAGTGTTTTCAAATTGTGCGGCATTCGGCGTTGGATTTGTTCTCTTGAGAGTCGTTCTGTTATGGACATTTTAATTGTACGTTCAAATGCAAGTTCGCCATGAAACACTTTTGTCAATGCCTCAAAAGCCGACTGCAAACCCAAAGGCGAACCCAAAACAACACGGCGAAAAGCACGGCGTCCGTTTTCGATGCGTTTTGAAAGTTCTATTTCTTCTTCTTTTGATAGAAGCGGAATGTTTGCCATTTGAGAAAGATAAAGCCGTATTGGATCACTGCTCCAACGTTCATGTTCGGGCGGCAAGTTGGTCAAAGAAATTTCATCCGTTTCGGAATTAGATACAGAATTGTCGTTGTCAATTTCATTGTTGTCGCCTTCGTCATACAATTCTGTTACGATAATTGTTTCATGGTTGTTTTTCTTGTTTGGCAAGCTGTTGTTATTTACCGAAATGTTATCGTCATCGTATTCGTCGTCATCGAATTCCGATTCTAACTCGGTAACATCCAATCTGTTTGTCGTGATATTGGCAAAAAATTCGTCTTCATCTTCATCTCGGTGGTTTCGTTCCGCGTCCAAGCCATCGAGTACCTCAACAGCACGAAATACCTCCGATAAATCATCTTCGTGAATATGATTCACAACCTCTTCATAATCTGATCGACTGACTGGTTTGTCGCCTGTAATTTCACGATTCACTTTGCACTCCATTGTTTAATTTCTCCTTTTTTAAACAGGTTTACATAATAAATTTCAGTACAAGTTACCAAAATCTAAAATGTATTTGGCATAAACAGAGACGGAAACATTAATATCAAATCGCCGTAACAACCAACGTAGTTGTTACCGTAATAAACACGAAGCATACCGCCTCTACCTGCTTCGGTGTTTTTGGCTTAATTGCCAATTTCGTACCTATCTCTTTTCTCCTCTTGCAATTGCCTCAACGTTTCTTGCATTTGGAGCAATTTTCGTTTTTTCTCTTCCTCGGAGAGCAAGTTGCCGCGTAGTTGATTTACTTTGTCAATGCGGTCTCGTTCTGCATCACGGCGGTCAAAACCTTCAATTATTTCACGTACTAATATTGAACGTTGGTTAGGATCAATACGCCGCGCCAACGCAACTCCTACAGCCGTGTTGTCTGAATTGGATAACTTGTCACTGTTGGTGTTGTTGTCTTGTGAATTTTGCAACGATGATCTTTTATTGGAGTCGGTCAATTGTGAATTTTGATCGGAAAATAATTTGCGTTCACCCGATTCCGCAACATCGTCAAGATAACTTTTCATTTGCGGATCATCGAACATGACAACCAAATTTCCAAAAGTTATCAATCTATCCCGTTCAATAAGTTCGTTGCACTTCTTGTAAATCTCAATCGTAACCGGCGACCGGCAACGTTCAACCGGTACCGAATCCCAAAATTCATAAAACGCCGTACTATCCGCAAGCCACAATTCAACCATCTCACGCTCAAGCGAATCCGGTAATAACTCCGGCGTATCCCAATAACTTACCGAAGTTATATCTTTTGATTGATTATTTGTTTTATTGTTTGTTGAATTAGTTTCGGATAAGTTGTTATGCGGTTTATTTGACTGTTGTTTTTTTTCTTGCAATCTATTCCAAATTGATCGTTCTGAAACACGAAACCGATGTGAAAGGTTCTGGACGGTTTTCTCAATACGGATTCGAATTGGATTATCGGGTGCAGCATTATTTGTGGGAGTTTGTGCAACCAAGCCGATGATTGAATCGAGTGCTTTGGTTGAACCGTTGATATCGTTTTGCAGATCAATTCCATTTGTATATGCGCGAAAAGCGTGTTCCAACACGTCCACTGCTTCTGAATTGAGCAGTTGTTCAAGTGCTTGCGAGCCGTGTTCAAGTAAAAATTCGCACGGATCATTTCCGTCGGGCAATGTCAAAATTGATAAATCGACGCCTTGAGCAACAAAAAAGCCCATTACTTGTTCAGCTCTTTTTCGTCCTGCTTCGTCGCCGTCGAGTACAAGTATCATTTTATCCGCGTAGCGTTTCAATATCTTGATATGTTCTGCTCCCAACGCAGTTCCCAAAACCGCTACAGAATCATTGAAGCCGAATTTATGTGCGATTATGCAATCAGTGTAACCTTCCATTATTATAGCGCGGCGGGTTTCTTTCATTTTGTGCCGTGCCAGATCGAGTCCGTACAAGGTGCGTTGTTTTGAGAATAATGGCGTTTCGGGTGAATTAATATATTTTGCGGGACTATCGAGCGGGCTGTTGGGAATAACACGTCCGCCGAATGCAATTGTGCGGTTTTGTGTATCGCGAATCGGAAAAATTAAACGTCCGCGAAAACGATCAAAATAACGCGGAGAATAATAAGGTAAATTTTCGGATTGGAGTTCGGACGGATTTTGTGGTTTATTTTGGTTTATCAAATTACCGATGATTTCGAGGATTTGCAATTTTTCGGGGTTAGCTTTGACTTTATTGATTAACCAATTTGATTCAAATGGAGCGTAACCGATTTGGAATTTTTCGATATTTGCGGCGTCAATTCCGCGTTCGCCGAGATATTTTCGGGCGATTTCTGACTCCTTATTATTTTGCAATTCATAGTGGTAAATTTTTGCCAACCAATCTGCGGCGCTGAAAAGTCTTTTGCGGTCTAATTCGATAAATTCTGTTTCGGGAGTTTGGACTTTACCGGATTCTGCGGGTGTTGATTTGATAAAAATTTGTCGGGATTTTTTGGGCAATGCAATTCCTGATTTATCCGCAAGTATTTCGAGTGCTTCTTTGAAACCGACATTTTCAATTCTCATTATAAAAGAAAAAATATCGCCTCCGATATTACAAACCCAACATTTGAAAGTCTGCCGCTCAGGGTTTACTTGTAAACTTGGTTTTGAGTCGTCGTGCCAAGGGCAATGTCCGATATAATTGCGACCGGAGCGGCGAAGGGGGACGTATTGCTCGACTAGTGAAACTATATCAATTGCGTCTCGGATACGTTCTTTTATTTCTATGAGATCATCGGAAAATGGCTTTGACACTTTTGGACAACATTGGGCAAGTTTTATTATACCCGCAAAGTTTATAAACTGTTCACACTTTAAATTTCATTCTATCGGAGAGCAGGCTGTTATGCTTTTGAGTCCCGCAATTCATAGGACGATCAGTATAGTATAGTTGAGAGACAATCCGAAGTACTTTCGGGAGTTTACCAAATTTCAGAAATTCGGTCAAGACGAATTTTTTGGACAAAATATAACTATTCAGCCGAGATATTATTTTGTGCTATTGAATTTTCCCGTCCCGTTAGGGACGGCATGTTGGTAGAAAGCGATGAGCCAAATTATACGCGTCCCGCAGGGAAGACGTCATGAATAACCGGCGGTTACACTGCGATTCACCGCCGGTTATTCTTCATGCCGCCGCTAGCGCGCCTAGAAACAGACTTATTGATTAGACCTTTTCGCTAACCTGTAGGAGACCACCCCTGACCCCTCCGAAGGAGGGGAATAATTCGCTTCCCTCGGAGGCGTCTTCTTCCCCTTTTTCGGAGGGGTTAGGGGTGGTCTCGGAGGAGTTAAAGGCGGTTTTTCGTTGCAGGTTTTTGTTGCGTTGATGTATTTTTAGGTTAGAGAAAAGGTCTATTAATTAACTCAAAATACCAAATCCATCGAAATATTTTAGAAATTCTTGTCCTTGAACCAATTTTTTACGGCGATGAATGCTTCTTCTAATTTTTCTTTTTCTTTTCCTCCGGCTTGTGCTAGATTTGGTTTTCCGCCTCCACCCTGTCCGCCAGTTATCGCCACCGCACTTTTCACCCAATCAACCGCACTCAATTTTGCATCTACCAACGCATTGCTGAATCCTGCAACAAACGTTATCTTGCCGTCTTGCAATGTTGCAAAAATCACTGCAATCAATTCTTCTCCACCCGCTTTTTGCCAAATTTGATCTATCAATTGCCGTAACGAACTAACTTCCGCGTCGTCAAATTTACGTACAATAATTTTCACCTCATTAACCAACTCTGCATCCTTAATCAATTCTTCTGCCGTAATATTACCTGCACCTTGTATATCTTTGAGTTGTTTTTGTAGCTTTTTGATCTGCTCGGTCAAGCTGTTTACTTTTGCCGGAATTTCTTCGGTTGGAATTTTAAACAGACCAGTCAAATATTGTAAAACTGCTGAATCGGCTAACACTTTGTCGATTGCTTTTCTGCCGGTCAATGCAATTATGCGCCGTGTACCAGACGACACACTTTCCTCCGCAATAATTTTGACAAAACCAATTTGACTTGAATTGGTCAAATGCGTACCTCCGCAAAGTTCTTTGCTCTCGCCAATTTGTACTACGCGTACATTGTCAGGATATTTCTCGCCAAATAACATCATTGCACCAGTTTTTTTCGCCTCCGCAACCGGCATCTCACAACAAATTACCTCCGCCGCCGAAAGCACCAACCTGTTCACCTCCAATTCAATATTTTGCAGCGTCTTCTTGTCAACCGCTTGATGATGCGTAAAATCAAACCGCAAGAAATCATTGTCCACCTTTGACCCGCGCTGCTCCGCATGATTGCCCAGCACACGCCGTAAAACATAATGCAAAATATGCGTCGCCGAATGCGCCCTCGCAACCGCCATGCGATTTTCCTTGTCAACTTTCGCCCAAAGACAATCGCCCAACTTGATCGTACCCTCAACAAGATTGCCAACATGAACAATCAAATCACCGTCAATTTGCGTCGAAATAACTTTGAACTTCACACCATTGCCCGTCAACCAACCGCAATCGCCAACTTGTCCACCTTTTTCGCCGTAAAATGTCGTATTATCCAACACCACTTGAATTGTCCGTTGCGACTCCGCAGCACTCTCACAATCAACCAACTTGCCATCCGCAAGAATTGCCACTACATGAGAAGACTCAAGTTCAAGTTGAGCGTATCCTAGAAATTCAGATTTATGTTGCTCTTTTTTTATTTTCTCAAGCGGATCATTTTTGAACAATAAATTCTTTTCTCCGCTGCCCGATAACTCGCCATGACGTTCCATTTCACGCCTGAATCCTTGCCAGTCAAATCCGAAATTCCTCTCCGCCGCCATTGTCTCAAATAACTCCGGCGGAAAACCAAACGTTTGATACATGTCAAAAATTTCAGCTCCGGTTACTTGCTTGCGTCCTTGTTTTTGCATCTCTTCAAACACGCGTTCCGTTTTTTCCAAGCCCGAATCCACTGTCTCAATAAAATGTTCTTCCTCCGTCCGAATCACTCCCGCAACTCGTTCTTTTGTTTCGGAAAGTTCAGGATAAGGTGACCGCATTAACTCCGCAACCGCCGGCACAAGTTGAAACAAAAAAGCACCATTACAACCAATCTGCCTACCATCCAACAACGCCCTGCGAAGTAAACGGCGTATCACATATTTCTCCTCTTTATTGCCCGGATAAACATTCTCGTGTATTGCAAAAGTACACGCGCGAATATGATCCGCTATACGCCTTAACCGCCGTCCGTTGTCATTTGACGGCTCGTATTTTTGTTTCAATAATTCCGCCGCCGCTTGAACAAGAGGCAACAAAATGTCAATGTGATAATTCGTGTCAACACCTTGCAACACCGCAGCACAACGTTCAAGCCCCATCCCCGTATCAATATTTTTACTAGGCAACGGACGAAGATTATCCGGCGGGTCGCCTACTCGATTGAATTGCGTAAAAACAAGATTCCATATCTCAACCGCTCCAACTGGAGTGTCATGATAAATCTCACTGCAAGGACCACAAACTCCATCAGGCCCTAATGACGGCGCAGATGCAGGCCAAAAATTTTCGTCTTCGTCAAGATATTGAATTTTTGATTGCGGCAACTTAACTTCCTCAAGCCAGATTCGCGCCGCTTCATGGTCGTCCTTGTAAACTGTTACAGATAACTTGGCAGGATCAATCGCAAGCCATTTTTTGTCCGTCAAAAATTCCCAAGCCCAAATAATCGCTTCACGCTTAAAATAGTCGCCAAAACTAAAGTTGCCCAACATCTCAAAAAAAGTATGGTGATAAGCCGTGCGGCCAACATTATCAATGTCACCGGTACGAAGACATTTTTGGCAAGTTGTTGCGCGGGTAAATGCAAGCTTGCAACGTCCAAGAAAATGGTCTTTGAATTGGTTCATGCCGGCAGGCGTAAAAAGTACCGACGGATCCCAACGCGGCACCAAAACATCACTAGATTTGCGGACACAACCTTTAGTTTCAAAAAAAGACAAATATTTTTCACGAAGTTCGTTTGTTTTCATTTTAAACAATTCTTAATTTATTTTTCGGTCGCTTGTGTGCAGGCTCATTTGCGAAAACTTGCCATGGCGGCGCCGAATTCTAAAGTACTTTCGGTTAGGGTTAAATTTATTCACTCTTAAAATTTCGTCTCATGTATCAGCATTACAACTGCACATCAACGATTTGCAAATTAAAGCAGATTACTGTTCGTACTATACTGCCCGTACTATAAATTGCGCGACTCAAGAGTGTAAAAGCCTGCTTTCCGATAGGTAAGCAGGCGACGGTAAAGGAAAATTCAAGTGTGAGCAGTTTATAAAGTTGAAAGTCTTGAATCAACAACGTTGTGAAAATGATACCAAAAAAACTCAACCCACGAAAGAGTAACATCAAAACTCAATTTAATAAAAATATAACTCGTATCTATACAGTCGTATGTCTATTATCGGCAACAATTCTGTTACTCAATCCCAATAAATCCGCGTGGAACAATATAATTTTCCGAACGGCTATAATATTCCAACCCTTATTTGTCAAACTACCATTAGTAGCCAAAAATTCCCCCTTTCTCCAACACGCCCTTATGCCCTTATGTTTGTTTGATATTGTCTTAAATTCACCATCGAAAGAATAATGACATAATGGCGCATTTGGAGGCGAATAATTACCCTCATTCGGAGGGGTCAGGGGTGGTCTCCTACAGGTTAGCGAAAAGGTCTATTATTAAACTGTTCACCTTTAAATTTCCTTTACCGTTGACTACTTACCTATCGTAAAGCAGCAGGCTTGTACGCTCTTGAGTCAAGCAATTTATAGTACGAACAGTATAATTCTTCTGTTGAATGTGTGAGATTCTAGTGATGGTTACATTTAATTTTTAATTGTGTATAATCGGAAACTGATAGATTGAGTTGTGTACAAAACTTGACTTTTTTGCACAAGACAATTAAACAAATTTGTCCGGTAAACTTAAATTTAATTGAACAAGTTAAATTTAACTCAAGACGGCTTAACCTGATTATCTATACTTGCCAAGTATAACCCAAAATTAACTTTAACAAACAAAAAAAATGATTAATCTCAACGACCACATTAGAACAATTCAAGATTTTCCTATTCCCGGAATTCTCTTTTATGATATTACCACTCTGATTCGTGAAGGTAACGTATTTAACGAAACAATAAATCGGCTTGCAGAGTCTGTAGAATCTTTCAAGCCGTTTGATGCGATAGTTGCGCCGGAGTCGCGTGGTTTTATTTTCGCCGCTCCGCTTGCAACACGGCTCAATATCGGCTTGATTCCCATTCGTAAACCGGGCAAGTTGCCTTGTAAAACCGTCTCCAAATCCTACGATCTCGAATACGGAACAAATACAATACAAATGGACATCGACGCACTAAAAAACGGAGGCCGCATACTAATCGTCGATGATCTACTCGCAACCGGCGGTACTGTTGAGGCGTGCAGATGTCTTGTTGAGGAGAATGGCGGACAAGTCGCCGCAGTCGCATTTGTCATAGAATTGACTTCGCTCAAAGGGCGCGAAAAAATAAAAACAAAAAATATCGTATCATTGCTCCAATACAAATAACTCGCATATATTCCGCTATACCGCCCCTACTTTAAAATTCCTCTTGATGTGTGAATTTAATTTTTTTACTATTCGCAAGTTGTTTTTTTGGGGTATCTTTTTTTTGAGTTCAAATTTTTAGTTGTGCAATGTAATTTACCTTATCTCGGTATCAAATTCAGAAACTTGAATTGAAGTACCGTCAGATTCGCAGTCAAGTAACAGCAACTATTGCGATTCGTATTCTTGTGGTGCTTGTGCTCGCCGATCTTGGCAATGCAGCTAAGGTTACTGAATTTATCAACTTGAAGGGAGTACGGTTCGTCGTTATTTTCGATTGTATCAGGAAGGCGGAATTGATAGTCTTTGGGAAATTCATTATTAGGGGCGTCGAGTTAAAGACGAATTATGGACGCCAACATTTGAACATCAATAGGACGTTTAATATTGACAATTTCTCGGTTGCGACAGATATAGGCAAAACAATCGACGATGATTCAATAAAACGTTTAATGGATAAAGTCAAAAAGAAAAATCCTAAAGGCATCGCGCGAAAATAACCTGTCCCAAATGGTATTGTTTATATTTTTGAGATTGTTATTATTCGCGTATGTTTACACCCGATATTTTTTATTCAATTTTTGAAAAATATAATTCGTTGCGAAACGTTCTTCACGAGCGTGGAGCACGAAGGTGGGCTGCCGCAGAAGCC
>JAITDV010000547.1 GCA_031282385.1 Planctomycetaceae bacterium
TTTCACTCGTTCACTTAGCAAAATTATCATGTTAATTGAACAGTTTGGAAATGATTGGGAAATATCAAAAGAGGAGATTGCCCACTTGGATTTTCGCCGTATTTATGAGATGTATTCACGGTTGGATGCGCGATCGGTAAAAGAAATTATGGAACACGATATCGCCGCAAATAAACTCTTATATCATTATGTAAACTTACTTCAAATGCCGATGCTGATTACCCAACCTGAAGATATTTATTGTTTTTATGTTAACGCGGATCAACCAAATTATGTAACATTGAAATCTGTTACCGGTGATGTCGTTAATGAATCCGAATTACATAAATCGGATTGTGAAAATAAGATTGTGTTCATTCCATCAGCTGATCCCGGTTATGATTTTTTGTTCACAAAAAACATACGCGGACTTGTTACAAAATACGGAGGCGTAAATTCACACATGGCAATTCGTTGTTCGGAACTCAATATTCCGGCTGTAATTGGAGCGGGGGAAACTTTTTTTAATCAATGGGGTCAATTTAATATCATTGAGATTAATTGTGCAGAACAAAATGTTCGTAAAATCGCGTAACATCATGAAAAAAATTGCTCTTACACCAAGACTAGTTGAAAACGAACACGAAGTTCGTGAAGTAATTGATATGCAATGGGGTAATTTGATCCTTTGGTGCAGAGCTGTACCGATTGTTCTCGTAACTAATCTCACATCGAAACATTTTGATGAATTATCATTTAACGGCGTAATATTTACCGGCGGAAATGATTTAAATTCAGTAACGCCAAATAAACTTTCGGAAAAACGTGATCGGTTTGAAAATCACTTATTGGAATATTGTATTGATAAAAAAGTTCCTGTTTTCGGAGTGTGCCGTGGTTGTCAGTTTATTGCTTCGTTTTTTGGTGCAAAATTACAAATGGTATCAAATCATGTTGCCGTTAGACATAAATTAGTAAAAGAATATGCGGGACTTTCGGAAGTTAATTCGTACCATAATTGGGCAATTGCTGAGTTACCGTACTGTTTTGATGTTCTTGCAACAACATCAGACGGATGCATTGAAGCAATAAAACACAAAGAATATCCGATTTCAGCGATCATGTGGCATCCTGAACGTGAAAATCCGTTTCGGGAAGAAGATTGTAATATTATTCGTAAATCATTCAATATTTTTTGATTCAGAGTAAACAATGAAAATGATTATTTTGGCAGCCGGACAAGGAACTCGTTTACGTCCTCATACTGATTCCGTACCGAAATGTATGGTCATGTTGAACGGTAAACCTTTGATTTATTATCAACTGGAAACGGCAAGACGAGTTGGTATTACAGATATTGTTGTTGTCGGCGGATATAAAACTGAAGTTTTACGTGAATATCTTGCGGATAAGAATGTCAGGTTGTTGGTCAACAATGCATTTTCGGCAACGAATATGGTATCAACACTTTTCTGTGCGGAAAGTGAACTTAACGGAGACATCATTATTTCTTATTCGGATATTGTGTATAGTACGTATGTTCTCAGGAACCTGATTAATTGTAACAATGCAAGGTCAACAGTGGTCGATTCGAGTTGGCGGGAACTTTGGTCGAAACGAATGGAGAATCCGCTCGGAGACGCCGAAACAATGAAGTTGGACGCCAATGGATTTATTACAGAACTTGGTAAAAAGCCAACTGGTTACCATGAAATAGAAGGACAATACATCGGATTGACAAAAATTATTGGTTCGGTAATAGATGAAACGGTACGTTTTTATCATCAATTAGATCGCAATATTTTTTATGATGGAAAAGATTTCAACAATATGTATATGACATCGTTTTTACAATTGATGATCAATAATCACATGCCAATCAAAGCGGCAATGATTTCAGGCGGCTGGTTTGAGGTGGATAGCAATGACGATCTCGACTATTACGAAACCAATTTTGAAAATGACTTGATTCAACAATGTTTATTATGACTAAAAATTCGTGTAGAAAAACATAAAACATGATTATTGAAAATAAACAAAATTTGATGCAATTTTTTACAAATAAACAATCATAACAAGACTTTGTGATTTGATATTTTGCTTCACTAAATATTTTTTATTGGAATATAAAAAATTAAAATCCCAGACTAAAGAAGGTGGATAATGAATACCTGGTTCCGTCAAAATTATGAAAATATCTTTCGCGCACTTTGTGTTGCTGCATTAATTCCAGTAACCTTTATATGTACGGGATTGACTATTTTTTTTGCCAATCAAAGTGAAGTTTCAGGAACAATTTCATCATTCCTGCCTATATTCGGACAGATGATTGCGTTAGTTGTATTTATTTTATTTCTTGTACAATTTCCGTTTTTATTTATAAAACGGAATTGGTTTCCTTTATTGAATTCATTGATTCTTGCGGTTGGTTTCCTTTTTTGGTTACACGCTAATGTATTTAATTGGAATTTTGGAATTTTAGATGGTAGTTCGATAGATTGGAAGTCATTCCAGTATTTGGCATATCGGGAACTTTTTTTCGATACCCTTGTGTTAGGAATATTATTTTGGCGATACAAATGGTTTTCAAAGTATGCAATTCACTTTGCCTGTATATTGATGTTCATGCAAAGT
>JAITDV010000639.1 GCA_031282385.1 Planctomycetaceae bacterium
AAAAATGAATTAAAAAATGAAAATAAAATAGCAACTTAAATTATGGTAAAAACAATAAACACGAAAATTTATAGCAGTATTAGGGGTTATGGGTGGTTTATCAATACGGGGTAACTCTAAAAACTCATTTTGTCCACGAATTTCCACGAAAGATCACGAATTAAATAGAGAAAAACTAATTTTGCTATTGTGGTAAAAAGCAATTTCGTGTAAAAATTAGGCATACAATATATTGATCGTACTATAAATTGAGTGACTCAAGAGCGTAATAGCCTGTTTTCCGATAGATAAACATGCGGTGGTGAATGAAATTTAAAGTGTGAACAGCGTGGAAACTTGTATCATTGTAGTAATTTTGCCGAAATGATACAAATTTATATTTTATATATTTGTTGTTTTAAATTCTGTTAGAAAAATATTGCCTGGCAAAAAATAGTGTATTCTTTTAGATAATCAAATGAAATATCAATTTTGGAAATTTTTAGTTTTTTTTACGTTTTTTTGGGGATTAATAATTGTTTTGCTTTGTTGCCGGATTGCTAACGCTGCAAGCGATGAACGATGGAAAATTGATTCGGTAAGAATCGGCATAGAAGGTTGTTATAAAAATGGACTTTGGACATCCGCTGTAGTGAATTGGACAATGCCCGCGCTTAACGTTATTGATAAAAAAATCATTTCTGTTTCATTAAATTCTATTGATTCTGACGGAACGCCGATTACATATCGCAAAAATTTCACTAATGTTGAACTTGAAAATTTGTTATCATCGGGCAAATCCAATCTTGCGACCGGCGGTATAATCAATCTTGCCGCGACTCTCTATTTCAAACCCGGAAGGCATAATGCAAAAATTACCGTCAATATTGAAACGGACGGAAAAATTACTACATCAACCACACTCGCTCCCAGAGATAAAACCGCACAACTACAACAAAAAACAAACGCCGAATTTTCGTACAATAATTCAACTGACAATTTCACATTCGTAACACCAATTCCAACTGAACGCAGAATCATTTTGATTATCGGCAACGAAGACATCGGCTTGCAAGGCGCCATTGCGGAATTAGCATTGCGTGAAGAGCGGCGTCCTCTCATCGTCAAAGTAAATTCTGTCGTGGAATTGCCCGACCAATGGTTCGGTTATGAAGCAATTGATATGATCGTATTGACAACAACAGAACCCGAACAATTAAAAAATCTTCGCGCAAACTCGCCCCAGATTCTCGCTATCGATCAATGGGTCAAATTAGGCGGACATTTGTTTTTTTGTGCGGGTCGCGATTCCGAATTATTGCTTAGAAAAAAAGATGAATCCGATGCGTTTGAAGCGCCTCTTACTCTTTTTTTGCCGGGCAAATTTGAAAAAATGACAGACATTCGCAAAGGTGATTTGCTTGAAACTTTTGTATTGAGCAAGCGTAAAATTCAAATTGAATCTGCAAGCGATTTTCTAAAAATGCCGTTAATTTCCAATCCCAAAGGTCTAATTCAATTACGCGACGGAGATATGCCAATCGTCTCGCAACACTTGCACGGATTCGGAACAATAACGTATTTTGGCGGCGATTTAAGCGGTAAACCTCTGGGGAATTGGCGAGACCGAACTACGCTTGTCAGAAAAATTTTGCGGTGGGATATAAACAAACAAAACATTCCACAACAAGATATGTCCCTAATCCGCCCCGCATACAACGATATTGCCGGTCAAATAAGAAGCGCGTCAGACCGTTTTGAAGAAGTTAAAATTATACCGTTTTCGTTGATTTTGATTATTCTTGTTGTGTATTGGTTTGTTGTTGGGTTTGGCGATTGGTTTATTGTACGAAAATTATTGAAACGCCCAATGTTGACGTGGATAACTTTTCCTTTTTGTATTTTGTTTTTCTGTGTTGTTAGTTACTTTCTTGTAATAAACGTACATCCGAATCGGGTAATATTACGTGAACTTATTGTTGCCGATCTTGATTCTGAACAGAACATGTTTCGTTACTCAATTTGGGGTAATTTGTATAGTTCGCTTGATACGAATTATTCACTTGGTTTAACTGACAATAACAATTTGCCCAATAACAATACGCTTCCAAACATTTCCGTAACGAAAAATAACAACAGTGAAAATAATCTCAATTCCGCCGTAATAAATTCTGTTGCGTCTGATTCGAATGCAGTTACCGGAAGCGGGACGTTGTTTTTTTCATGGTATGGATTGCCCGGAGACGGACTTGGCGGCATGAATCCGAAAACATTTAACCCAACTGTCTGGCGCAACGGTTCTATTCAAAACAAACCTGCCGACATAGAAAATGTCCCAATTCAAATCCGCTCAACAAAAAGTTTCTACGGCGAACGATTCGGCATAAACAAAAATATCAAAACAATAAAATCAAAATTACTTGCCGATGAAGGTTTACCGGTTGGTGAACTTTCATTTGAAGGTGCGTCGAAAATGAAGGATGTTATTTTGATTTATGGGCGTTGGCTAATTCCGCTTGGTGATACTCCGAATCACGGAAAAATTACTATTGACAAAAAATCCCAACGTTGTGACATAGGTGATATTTTATTGTCAAAAATTGCAATGGACAATGAATCTTTGCGGCAGATTGCGAATTATAATACGCGATCTTCAGATGTTGCTTATATTGTCAAGGTGTTGTCAGTACATGAACAACTCGGCGGTTATGAAACTATCGGATTGTTCAATACATTTCAACGTTCACTTGACATGAGTAATATTCTTGCAACAAATCATGCAATTCTTATTGGTGAATTTACAGACGATCAAATTCCACCCGACAGTATCAAAATATCCGTTCAAGTTGCCCGTCATACAAAAACAATTTTGCGGCAGGTTTTACCGGTAACTCCAACAAAAGACCGAACAACAATATTAAAAAATGATACAAGATTGCAACAAGACGAAACAATCATAAAAAAACCCAAACAACTTGAAGAACAACAATAAAAGATATACTCATCATATTTGTATTTTCGGTTCTATACTGTTCGTACTATAAATTGTATGGCTCACGAGCGTAAAAGCCTGCTTTCCGATAGGTAAGCAGGCGGCGGTGAATGAAATTAAAGAGTGAACAGTTTAAATACTATAGAGACGCAACGTATTGCGTCTCTACGAATCCCTAACCTCTCATCCCTTTGCCATGATCCATAAAAAAACACAGCTGAATAATTACACAAAAATTTCAATGAGATGAATATATCTGTAACAATTATTCAGCAAACATCGGAGTTGATAAGTATCTTTCTCCGGTGTCCGGTAGAATTACTACAATAACTTTGCCTTTGTTTTCTGATCTTTTTGCGATTTGAGTTGCAGCCCAAGTTGCGGCTCCAGATGAAATTCCTACCAACACACCTTCTACCACCGCAATCTCTTTACCGGTTGCAAATGCGTCATCATTCTCAACTGTAATAATCTCATCATAAATTGACGTATTCAAAGTTTTCGGCACAAAACCTGCGCCAATTCCTTGAATTTTATGCGGTCCCGGCGTTCCCTTCGACAACACCGGCGAGGACGCAGGTTCAACAGCAATTACTTTAAGTCTGGGATTTTTTGATTTGAGAAATTCACCTGCGCCGCTGATTGTGCCGCCTGTTCCGATACCCGAAACAAAGAAATCAATTTTGCCGTCCGTATCTTTCCATATTTCGGGTCCGGTAGTTTTCTTGTGGATTTCGGGATTAGCGGGGTTTTCAAATTGGCTTGGCGAGAAGCTGTTTGGTGTTTCTTTGAGTAGTTCTTCTGCTTTGGCAATAGCACCTTTCATTCCTTTTGCACCTTCGGTCAAAACGAGTTGCGCTCCGTAAGCTTTAAGCAGATTCCGCCGCTCAATACTCATCGTTTCGGGCATTGTGAGGATCACCTTGTATCCTCGCGCCGCCGCAACTGACGCAAGACCGATTCCTGTATTGCCACTTGTCGGCTCAATAAGTGTTGCCCCTGGCTTGAGAATTCCTTTGGATTCGGCTTCTTCGATCATTGCTATTGCAATACGGTCTTTGACGCTGCCCGCCGGATTGTAATACTCAAGTTTGGCAATTATTTTCGCATCCAAGCCATGCTTTTTCTCGTAATTTGAGAGCTCGAGCAATGGCGTATTGCCAATCAAATCTGTAATTCGTTTGTAAACAGTCATTTAATCTCCTTTTAAAATTTTTTGTTTTGACATTTTGGTAAATACATACTAAACCCATCGATTTAGTATGTATTATTCTACACTATTCAAAACCTTCGTCAATCCCCCCAGTAATTCGCGATCAACTTAAAATTAAATCGCAACTATTCAGTCGTGATATTATCTTGTGCAATTGAATTTTCCCGTCTCATTTGGAACAAAAAAATGAATGTTTATAACCGTCGCTGAATAGTTTCATTAAATCTAACTTTCCGATAGGTAAGCAGGCGAAGGTAAACGAAATTTAATGCGCTAACAGTTTAAAATATAAAGACAGCATTTGAATATTGCAAAAAAATAATTTTTACCGTCTCATAATTTAAAACTATGGGATTATAATTTCATTCGTCAACGTACCGACAATTCAATGAGACCAGTTTGCCAAATAGATGAGCTGGTGAAGATAAACAAAATTTTAATTTAGGTATCTCTATACTGTTCGTACTATAAATTGTATGACTCAAGAGCGTAAAAGCCTGCTTTCCAATAAGTAAGCAGGCGGTGGCGAAGGAAAGTTAAAGTGTGAACGGTTTAAAAATTCAAATTGAATCTCACAACACCGCGCCAAATACAAAAGTTTAATTAATTGTCGATTTCAATAAATTATTTTTTGTACACAAATTGACACATATACGATTTTATTTAATTCGCGGTCATGCGTGAATAAAATAATTTTTAGAAATTCACATGTGAGAGGTATTTCTAAAAAACACTTTTTTCAAGATACACGAAAATTATACCTGCTTGTACGATATTAATCGTACAATAAATTACATAACTAATCACAGTAAACGGTTGGAATTGATAAGAGTTATTTTGGAGAATTGTTTTGTCCAAAATTGTTTTTTTAGAATTGCCCTCAATGTATTAACATTTTAAAACCTATTTTTTGAAAGGAGTAAACCAATGTTGTTTAACTTTAGAACATTTTTGTTGTTTGTATTTTTGTTGCCTTTTACGTTTAGTTCGGTATTCGGTCAAGGCGTTTTGGTCAACGAAGGCAAGGTTCCGGTACAATTGCCGCGTACGGTGATTTTACCGCCGAGTCATCCGCGTATTCCGCGACCGCGTCCTGTGCCGCGTATTATTCATGAACCTGCGGAATCCAGTTATGCAATAAAATCACTAGAAGTCAACACAAACATAAACGGACAAATCGCCGATGTAAATGTTTCTCAAACATTCGTCAACACCGGTAAAACCCAAATGGAAGTCTCTTTCGTTTTTCCTTTGCCTTACGACGGAGCAATCAACTCAATGACACTACTCGTCAACGGCAAAGAATACAATGCAAAATTACTCGGCGCTAAAGAAGCACGCAAAACTTATGAAGACATCGTCCGCCGTAACCAAGACCCTGCACTTTTGGAATGGATTGGTAACGGCATGTTCAAAACCAGCGTGTTTCCAATTCCGGCAGGTGAAAGCCGTATTGTCAATTTGAAATATACGCAATTATTGAAAGTTGACGGTGGTTTGACGGATTTCATTTTCCCAATGAGTACTGCAAAATATACAGCTAAACCGATTGAAAAACTTGAAATAAGCATCAATGTTGAAACACCTGACGAAATAAAAAATATCTACAGCCCAACTCACGAAATAAAAGTTAAACGTCCAACATCAAAAAAAGCTGTTGTTTTGTATGAAACTAAAGAAATAGTACCGTCGTCGGATTTCAGGTTATTTTTTGATTCCGGTAAAAATGAAGTTAGTACACGGCTTTTAAGTTTCAGACCTGATTCAAAAGAAGACGGTTATTTCATGTTGTTGGCTTCTCCAAAATTCTCGGCGGCGAATCAGAAACAAGTTGCAAAGAATATACTTCTTGTATTAGACAGTTCTGGAAGTATGTCTGGACAAAAAATTATTCAGGCTCGTGACGCGTTGAAATTTGTCCTGAATAACTTGCGAACAGAAGATACATTCAACATAATTCAGTACAACAATAACGCAACAAAATTTAAAGAAGAAATCCAACCCGCAACCAAAGAACTCATAAGTGAAGCAAGCAGCTACACCGAATCAATCAGAGCTGCCGGCGGTACAAATATTGGTGATGCGTTGAAAACATCTTTGTCAATGATTCAAGACAAAAAGACGCCAAATTACGTACTTTTTCTTACCGACGGTTGCCCAACGGTTGGAGAGCAGAATGAATTAAAGTTGACGGAAATTGCGAATTCGTCAAATAAAAATAGCGCGAGAATATTTGTGTTTGGAGTCGGTTATGATGTGAATGCAAGATTACTTGATCGTATTGCCCGTGCAAATCACGGACAAACCGAATACGTTAAACCAAACGAAAATATCGAAGACCGCGTGTCAAGAATGTACAACAGAATCAACTCGCCTATTTTGACTGATGTTACTTTTAAATTTACACCGAAAGAAAGTGAAAAACAAAATTATGGAACAAACCGCGTTTATCCAAACGGCAAATTTGATTTATTTGTCGGCGAACAATTGGTAATTGTCGGACGTTATTCGCAAGCGGGCAATGTTACAATAAATGTTGATGGTAAAGTTGGTGATAAAACGAAAACTTTTAGTTTCGATGGTAATTTTATTGACAAAAGTAACGATCAATCATTGGCGTTTATTTCACGGCTTTGGGCAATAAGACGTATTGGTGAAATTCTGGATCAAATTGATTTAAATGGACAAAATAAAGAGTTGGTCGATGAGCTTGTAAGTTTATCTACAACTTATGGTATTTTGACGCCGTACACTTCATTCCTTGCAGATGAAAATGTTTCGTTGACAGACGGACCCTCAAATACCGCAAGAGCATTGTCAAATACAGAAGATTTAAAAGTTGCAACCGGAGGTTTCGGTATTGAACAACGTCAAGGAAAACTTGACTTCCAAAGTGCCTTGTCTCTTGATGCATTTGCACTGAAAAACTCTGGTAACATGAACAAAATAGAATCAGAAAAAGTAGCAACAAAACGAGCAGTACCACTTGACCATAGTTCACTAAGCCACGATCTCAGAAACAACAGACCTGTACAAAATGCAGCTCCTTCAACAGCTCCAAACATAGCAGCAAAGCCATTAGAAAAACCGGTAACGGCTAATCCAGAGTTATCTGTACAGAATGTGAATAATCGCGCGTTTTTCCAAAAGTCTGGAGTTTGGGTTGATTCGACTTTAACAGAGTCGCAGATGAAACCGGAAAATATTATAACGGTAAAACAATTCAGCAATGAATATTTCAGTTTAATTGCGAAGTATAAAAATGAATTGGCTCCGTATCTGACATTGGGCGGCACACAAATTGTCAATGTAAACGGTCAAGCATATAAAATTGAACCGTAATAAATCAGTAACCGTTCACGGATTTTCTTATCCGTGAACGGTTCGATTTCCTTATGCGGAAAACTCTAATAAACACACTATAGCTATCCAGCCGCGGAATCCTGTTGTCCTATTTTAGAGGTTAGGATATAGGAACAAAGCAGACGGCAATGCAGCGATCTAAAGGAAACAACCTTATTTATCAAATTCTCATTAGCGGTCAACAAAGCCGTCAAATACATCATTATGCCCTTATGTTTTGTAGGTAGGCAGGCAGGCGAAGGTAAAGGAAATTTAAAGTGTGAACAGGTTATAAAGAGCAATGCATACTTGTCAAATGATGTTTTTGTGGTATTTTAAATCGCTCACACTTTAGATTTCCTTTGTCGCCGCCTGCTTACCTATCGGAAAGCGGGCTTTTACGCTTTTGAGCCGCGCAATTTATAGTACAAACAATATATATTTTAAACGGTTCGTACTTGATTTGGTAATTGCCGAGTTTTACAGTACGTTCGATTATAATCTCCAATGATAGAATTTACTTGTCCTGACTGTGGAAAGTTTTATTCGGTTAGTGAACGTTTTGCCGGTCGTCGAATGGTTTGTGCCGATTGCAAAAATAATATCACCGTACCCGAATCATCGACAATCCAAACGCCGCCGCCAACATCTGTTTCTCCACCGTCTTTGCCGGTTTCGCCGTTGTTTTCTAACTTTGAATTGGAATCTTCTCCAGACAAGGTTGATTTTGAGCAACAACCTGCGGAAGAGATAATCACGCCTGACGCTGCGGAAACGGCACTTCTTGCCGCTGTATTTACAGACAAAATGCAAGATAAACGCGACGCAAATATTCGCTCTAAAATTCCGCCGCCTTCTCCGTCCAAAAAAATTGAAACAATTCCAGACAAAAAATTCCCATTACGCGATCTGATAATTATCGTTACAATAATATCGATTCTTTTGGGAACGGCAATTTATTTCATTTTTATTTTTGATTGGTTGGGACCTGACATGCGGGTTGAATTATTAAAGCAACTCGAAGAACGCCAAATCAAAACAACTATTGCAATCGGTAACAAAGATTCAGAAATAGAAGCATTGCGCGTGCGTTCTTTGGGATCATGGTCTTCAACTTGCGATGCTATTGACACATTTATTATGACAATCGGAGAGATTGATATTAAGAATCGTGATGTACTTGAGCTTGATTGGAATATTGCACTTGACACAATCGACGAAACAGGTAAACAACAACTTGCTGCTGTCCGCGACGAAATCAAAAATTCTATTCCTGCTGCTGAAATGAATTTGTCTAAACTGAAATTGCAGGCAGTAGAAGACGCGGCAAAAGCAGAAGCCGACGAACTCGCAACCGATACCGCAATAAAAGACGCAAGCAATTTACGCGCAGAATTACGATTTTACGAAACAGAAATTGCGAAGTTAAAAAAACAAATTGCGGAATCGCCACACGAACGTCCAATGGTATCTTTTCCAATTTTCGACAAGGAAACACTGCCGCCACGAGATAGTATTGCGCGGCTTGACATTGATTGGACGGAAGAATATTACAATCAGTTCAAATTTTTCACGGCACATCAAAATAATTACTTCACTACTTTTGACGGCATGCGCAGATTATTCGGCAACAGGTCATTGCGTATTACATTATTTGAGCGTGCGCCTATAACTATTCATTTTCCAGATAGCAATCGTACAAAAAGTGAATTAAATATTGCGCGAACTTTTAGTTTTGCAATGCGATTTCCCGATTTGACAGATGCAATAATGGTCGGTGAAGAACGTGATACCGGACAATTCCGTGAAATTCAAATCAGATTTATCAACAACGCCGGTTATATAGATTTCAAAACAAAATCACACGAGTATTGCGATGCGGTTTTTTATTCAGGTCGCGGTAAGTTTGTTGCAATCGAGTTTTCGCTTGAAGGAAATGAATTTTGGAATCGGTCTGACAATTTTGACAAAGTTAAATTATCTGAAATTATCGGGAAGAATGAGAAACGTGAATTTACAGAAGAAGAAATTAAAGCGATGATCGACGAAGTTAAAGCCAGTGAACGCGAACGTGAAGCAAAGGCATTAGAGTTTTTCAACCAGATTGATCGTGTGGAGTTCAGATTGACGCCGGCGTCGAATCGGACAACTTTCTGGATTGATGGTATTGCATTTGCAGACAATTTGATACGGACGAAATTTGATCTTGTTCTTGCTAATTCGTTGAAACGCGAGCTGCAGGAATTAGAACGCGAAAAACGCAAAAAACGCAGGCAAAGATCAGCGCTAATTTCGCTGTCTCAAATCAAAGGATTTCAGAATCGACAACAACCGGAACAACCGGATATTGATCCAAATTCGCCGGACGCATACAACAATCCCAATAACTCAAAAATCAATTACGAATCTGATGATAAAACCACAAACAAAATAACTGATCCATCCAAAACTTCAACAACAAAATCAGATGTTGAAAATAAACGGGAAAAAAAACCAATTGCGGCAACTGATAATCGTAATGTTGTAAGCAAAAGTAAAGAAACACTTTTCAAGTGGGTTTTGAGCAATGCAAAAGGTCGCATAAAAGCAAATTACGGCGGACGTGTGTTTACGTTTGGACACGATACAAAAATACCGAACGAAGTTGAAAAATATGAAATTGAACAGATCAGTATCTCAAATTTCAAGATTACAGAACAACAATTAGATCATGTGATAAATTTCAAATCAATCAAACGTTTAGTTCTGGATAATGTGGGATTAAAAAATTCTGATGTAGTGAAGTTATCGGTTTTGGATTCGTTGGAGTTGCTTAATCTGGCAAATAATCAACTAACTTTTGAAGCGTTGCCGGCGTTAAAAACGTTGCGCAAATTACGGGAGTTGGATGTGACTGGAATACGAATGAGCGTTGAAGGTATAGATGCGTTAGGGGCAATTCGCTCGCTTGTTAATTTAAATTTGAGTAATTCGGGTTTTGATAGTACGGATTTGAATTATTGTATAACGCTCACGAATCTGGAGGTTTTGAATTTATCTGGGACAAAAGTAGGTGATCGCGTAACGGGAATAATGCAGTTATTGGGCAAATTGCGAGAAGTAGATTTATCGAGGACAAGAATTTCAAACAACGCAATTAATTCACTTATTGATCACAATGGAATTGAGATATTGCGGTTGGATGCAGTAGAGTTGGACGATAATTGTTTGGAAGCAATTGACAAAATAAAGAACCTTAAATCCGTCTCCGCAAAAAAAACAAAAATCACAAATGAAGGAATAAAACAAAAAATAAATAACAAAAAAATCAAATTCGATCTGTGATCTAAAATTCTTATTGAAATTGGTTGGGATGAGATACAATTTGTACTTAATCCCTTTTTATTGCGGATTCCCATTTGTGAATTCTGCCCTGCAATTTTCTGTTTCTTGTAATTGTACAGATACAACTGGCAAGTTCAGTTTTTCGCAATGTCCGAAAATTAATTTGGCAAGATTCTCCGCTGTTGGATTGTCTGGTAATAAATAAACCGGCTCGTTTATTTGTAACAATAATTCCACCAACGGGTCTTTCTTACAAAGAATCACTCGATGATCCAAATTTTCATCGATCCACACTCCAATTGTTCGCTTCATCTTGTTGAAGTCCAGCAACATCCCGCCGTCCATTAATTCCGAACTTCGTAACGTAACCTTTACTTTTGCATTATGACCGTGCAAATGAGAACACTTACCATCATAATCCAAAAGACGATGCGCATAACAAAACGAAAAATCCCGTGACACTGTAAACATTGAATTAACTATTTTAAACTATCATACTTGAATAATAAAAACACAACACATTGCGTTTCTATTCATTATTCGATTAACTACTGACCAAGTGAAAGTATTAGTGGTACACCTTTTTAGTAGAGATTTGTCATTTGCTGCCCCACGAATGCTTTCTTTTTTGAGGGTTATTTTTTTAATTTTTATTATTTTTTGTAATTTTATTAACATTAAACTTTAGACCTTTTCTCTAACCTAAAATACATCAACGCAACAAAAAACCTACAACGAAAAACCGCCTTTAACTCCTCCGAGACCACCCCTAACCCCTCCGAAGGAGGGAATAAGAAGATGCCTCCGAAGGAGGGGAATAAGAAGACGCCTCCGAAGGTGGCGAATAATTCCCCTCCTTCGGAGGGGTCAGGGGTGGTCTCCTACTGGTTAGCGAAAAGGTCTTTTATAGTTTTTATGAGCCGATGTTTTTTCCAATCAGCCCATTTTATACTCTTTTTACTTTAAAAAATCTTTTTTGTAACGAAAAAGTCGTATTTTTTATTATGGAATGTGGAATTTTTCATTTGTGATAGTGCGTAGTTCTGCCTTGTACTTCTTTATATTTTTAAAGAAATATAAGCAAGCGTCCGAAAATTCTGTAACTTTTCATAATATTTATTGTACAGAATTTTCTTTTTGAAAAATTTCCAAATCCTTTCAATAATATTCAAATTCGATGAATAAGGCGGCAAAAAAACAAACTCTATATTACCTAATTTTTGCCGATACGCTTCAACATCTTTCTTATGATAATAAGTTGCGTTGTCAAGTATAAAAGTTATTTTTCTGCTTCAGGATTTTTCTTTTTGATCTCATACATTAAACATTTTATTGAATCGCCGTTTATTGTTTTGTCTGTATCTATCACAACCGAGAAGTTGTCAATATTAAATGTTCCATTGATATTTAAACGTTGGCGGTCTGAATTTGTATTCAACTCTGCCACAAATCCCTTTTCGATCCAACCATAAGCCAGCATACTGTTGTGTTGCGTATGAACCGTACTCTCATCAAGTTGATAAAATTCTGCAACCTTAGATGCATTGCCAAGATCGACGATCACAAACACCACAAGAATACGATTCGCAATAGTTGCTGCTACTTGACTGTGAATCTGACGGTACTTCAATTCAAGTTTCTGAGTTTGATACCGAGATAAGGTAAATTGCATTACACAACTAAAAATTTGTACTAAAAAAAAGATACTCAAAAAAACCCGCGAATAATAAAAAAATTAATTTCACTCGTCAAGAGGGATTTTAAATTAGGAGCGGCATAAAGTAAACAACCCTTATTTATCTAATTCCCTTTAGTAGCAATCAAAGCCCCATCAGCACACTCCATATACCCTTATTCTTTCGATGGTGAAATTGAGATAATATCAAAAGAGGCATCTTGCGTTTAGGTTTGACATGGTGATATAATACTTGCCCAATTTGTTATTCTTAATTGTACTTGAATTTTCTGTTTTTAAGCTGATGCTTGCGTTTGTCATGCCTTCAAAGTTTATTTTGCTCCAGATATTATAAAAAATGGAAAACATAATTTAATGAGTGAATGATATTTAATTTTTTTGAATCGGAATTGATAAAGTTTTTTTGTTTTTTTGTCTTTTACTAAAAAAATTGTAGAAATAAAATTGAATGAATTACGGCGGTAAGAAATCAAAAGATAGAGGAGATAAATCAGAAATGAACAATATTAGAACAATTTTTGTTACATTTATTTTATTGGCGATTGAATTTACTTTTAGCGGATTAGGATTTGCGCAAGTTTCTGACACGGAGTTGAAACGAGTAGTTTCTCGCGGACTTGATTGGCTTGCAGCAAATCAGACGCGCCGTGGTAATTGGGAAGCAAATGGCGGCGCATATCCATCTGCAATGACAGGTATGGCTGGACTTGCGCTGCTTGCCGAAGGTTCAACTGCAACACAAGGTAAATACTCCGAAAACATACGCGCAGCAGTGAATTTTCTTGTTAAACAAACAAGAACAAACGGACTTATCGGAACAGAAAGTGATGATAGATACACGTATGGGCATGGGTTTGGTCTCCTATTTCTTTCGCAAATACTCGGTGAAGAAGAAGACGATAAACAACGTTTTGAGTTGATAGATGTAATGACCAAAGCAGTTAAATTCTGCGGACAAGCACAAACTAAAGCAGGCGGTTGGGGGTATGTTAGCGCAAAAGACGGAGGTGATTTTGACGAAGGTTCAACAACTATAACACAAGTTCAAGCTTTACGAGGTTGTCGAAATGCGGGAATTATTGTCCCGAAAGAAATTATTGACAAGGCTATCGATTACATTCATAAATGCTCAATTAGAGATGGTGCAGACGGAATACAATATAATATTCAAGGAGGGGGCGGACGACCTCCAATCAGCGCCGCCGCTATCGCGTGCCTGTTTAACGCAGGCGAATATGACAGCAAATTTGTACCGAATCTGATAAAGTATTGTGACAAGAATCTCGGAGATATTGCAAGCAATAATGATTATGGACATTGGCATTATGCACACTATTATTTCGCTCAAGTTAAATACAGACAAGGCGGTAAAGAGTGGAAAGATTATCGCGACAAAATTTATAAAAGAATTGTAAAAGAAGCTGCTGAAGACGGCTCTTGGGGACAAGGATACATCGGAAAAGTTTACACAACATCAATAAATTTGACCATCCTACAACTCGAAAACGGAGCCTTGCCGATTTACATGAGGTAAAATTGTGTGAATAGCTTGTAATTTTCTGTAGCAAATAAAATGAACGCTATTTATTACTATTCAGTTGCGAGGATAAAATTGGACAATGTATTTCGTCTTGAAAAACACCGTTGCAACGCTAATTTACTTAATTGTTGCTATTATTAATAATTGAATATGTTCGATAAGAAAACATTCGGCTGACTAGTTACACTTTGACTATGAATAATAGCTTGCAATCTCTTATTATTAATATTTTAAAATATAATGATGGTATTAGTATTTGTAAAAAATTTGTTAGTTTAGATTTTGTGTTGCTGTATTTTGTTTTATTATTTGACATTATGATTAAAATAATTTTTTTTTGCTTTAGGAAAAGTTGTTTGTGGGATGTTTGTTTATTGTTTTAATTTTGTTGGGATTTTTTTTTAATTTTATATTTCTTTTAAAATTAAAATTTACTGGCAAATTTCAAACAGCTTTCTGACAACTTTTCCATGATTTATTCAAATATTTTTGCGTAGATTTTTTTCCTGTCCCAAGTGATAAATCCATGATTGATGTATGATCGCAAGGCAGCTATATTTCGTTCGTCAACTGCTGTTGTAACTAGTTTTCGTCCATAATCACAGGCGGTTTTTTTAGTAAATTTTATAATTTCTTTTGAATATTTTTGACCTCGCTCTGCTTCAACTAAACCCATATAAGTCAACTCAATCTGATCCGGCGGTGAATCTGTCAATAATAATACGCCTATATCTTTGTAATTTTTATCCGATCCATATAATTTTCGTACAAAAAACCACAATTCAGGTCGAAAAAAAGGATTTCTTTGATACTCGTCCAAAATACGATCAACTGGCGATAACATAAGCAACTTTGGAAAATCTCTTGTATTAACATAAGTTTCGCACATCAATTTAATTATATGTTCACGGTAATTTTTTTCACCGTTTTTGTTGGTATCTTTTGATGCGGGAATAAATTGTAATAGAGAGTTATTTTTTAAATTTTCATTTGCAATTTGTGTTACGGTTTCTGACGCGTTTGATGCAAGCATCAACATATCTGAAATGTATGTAAATCCATTTTCAAAAAAAATTTTTTCATCTACAAATTGGTCTTTATCTGCAATTAAAATTACAGCTGGCGCATTACGCGATTTGGCATAATCATCAATCAAAGGAAAAAATGGTCGAATTGTGTAATTATCTGATGTTACCGGATGCCAAATCATAATGAGACCATCATGACGTAATTGAGCAATTGAAACTCCAACAATTATATCATTGTCAATTCCGACAAAAAAACCGTCCGGCTCAATTGAGCCGTTTTCGATAAGGTTCATTATCAATTGTTGCCGTGCCGGAAATTCATCTTCTGAAAGATGCCTGAACGCAAATTTGATTGAGTCTTGAATTGACAATGAAGTCGGGTGTGTAATTAACATTTATTGAATATAATTTTTTGTAGCAATAAATTGTTCATTCTCAATTTTGTTTTTTTGTATTAACAAATTAATTTGAGAGTTATTTCAATATTGACAATAATTCGCGGTTTATTTTAACGTTGTGTCTCACATCAACAGGAAAGTTACGCATTATTCGTATTTCCTTGATTTGTTTTGTTATTTGATTTTTTTGTGCGAGTTCAAGTAATTCGTTTATTAGATTATTTTTTTCTTTTTTTGAATTTGGAAAATTTTTTTTATGTGGTTCGATAAAAATTCTTGGTTTTCCGTTTGGCGAGTTTGCCAAAGCTGAGCGAAATACGGCGGGGTGTTGGTTGAAGATTGATTCGCATGGGATTGAAAACAGAGTTCCATCGGGTGTTTCAACTCTGTGTGTTTTTCGTCCGCAAAACCAGAATCGGTCTTGTGAATCAATATATCCAACGTCTCCCATTCTGTGCCAGATTTGTCCGATGTTATCGATGATTTTTGCGAGTGAGTTTGCTTCGGGGCGATTGATATATTTTTTTGTAACTTGCAAACCAGTAACTATCAATTCACCGATTTGTCCAATTTGTAGTTGTATTGCGGATTCGAGATTTGGTATTGGTTTATCGGTGATTGTAATAATTGCCCAAGAAATTGAAGGAAAACGTTTGCCGACACAAACGCCGCCGCCGGAGTTTGTTTTATTTACGGTTTCGGAAAGAATTTCAGTTGCGCTAATTGATGCGACGGGCAATGATTCAGTTGCGCCGTATGGCGTGAATATGTTACCTTGCGGATGAATGTGTGGTTTGAGTTTTTGTAAGATATTTGCGGCAACAGGTGCGCCGGCGGAAATAGCGCGTTTCAACGTTGGAATATTTGATGCGGTATTTTTTGTTACGATATTTCTTTTTTTATCGGCTTCAATTTCTTCACAATGGTTTGCAACACGATTCCAAATTGCGGGAGAAGCGAATGATTGTATGATTTGGCAGTCGTTGGCAATACGTATAATTTTTGCCGGATCAGCTTTGGCGGGTTTTGTTGGATCAATATCGGGTATCACAGCCGTTACGCCCATTGCGAGATCAAATAATCCAAAAAGTGGGAAACACGCAAGATCAATATCGCCGGCAGCAATTCCATAACAAGATGCTATTTCTTTAATTTGTGTATCGAAAATTTGATGTGTAAATTCTACGCCTTTTGGTAATCCAGTACTTCCGCTTGTGAATATTATTGCGGCGGCGTTGTCCGGCGTCGTTTCAACCGGATTGAAGTTAGTACAAATTTTTTCACGCCGTATTTTGTCCAACGTCAATCCGCCCCAAAACCAACTACTCCCAACAGTGATATTATGTTTTGATTTTGGAAATTTGCGCCTCATGAGCAATCTGACAAAATGTACAGGCGGAATTGCAATCATGCCGTCCGGCTCAATTTCAACAAGACAATCAAGCGTTCGCCGAACTCCCATTCCGGGATCAATTAGCACAATTGTTGCGCCGGTTTTAAGCAGCGCAAAAACAAGAGAAATAAAATCAATTCCGTACCGCACAAAAAGAGCAATCCGCTTTCCAATACCAATACCATCTTTTTGCATTGCGGCGGCGATGTAATTTGAATCTGTTTCAAGTTCAAGATATGTGATTTTTTTGTATCCGTTTGAGGTAGATTGTATTATTGCGTTTGACTGCGGAAAACGTTCCGCCATTTCAACAAGCCGCATGGCAACATTTAATTTGTCCGGCATAAATAGAATTGGTTGAGGTAGGAAAAAATTATACTTAAATATTTTAAACGGTTTACACTTTAAATTTATTTTATCTTCGTCTGCTTACCTATCGGAAAGTAAGCTTTTACGCTCTTGAGTCATGTAATTTATAATACGGGCAGTATAAACTGTTTGCACATAAATTTTCGTTTTCATTTTTACAAGGAAAATGATAATGTGGAATTTTAAATTATGTTTAGTTTAGTTCAAGTAGAGAGTCATGATATTTTCATGTTTGGCGGCTTGCGTTATACTTTTTTCGTAGTTAATTATTTTTTGTAATTAAACTGCAGCAATTTTAAACTGTTCGCACTTGAATTTTCCTTTACCGCTGTCTGCTTACCTATCTGAAAGCAGGCGGCGGCAAATGAAATTTAACGAGTGAGTTGTTTAGATAATTTTTATTTTTTATTTTTTTGGAGAAGTTTTATGATTGATCAAGAACGGATAGCGCGTGCTGTTCGTGAAATACTTTTTGCGATAGGTGATGATCCTGATCGTGAAGGTCTTTTGGATACGCCGCAACGTGTCGCGCGAATGTATGCAGAGCTTTTTGGCGGGTTACATCAAGACCCGCGTCAACATACGCAAAAGTTTTTTAAGGAAAATTACAATGAAATTGTATTAGTGCGGGATATAAGTTTTAATAGTACGTGTGAACATCATTTGATGCCATTTACGGGCAATGTTCATATTGGTTATATTCCTGATGGTCGTGTGATTGGGTTGAGCAAATTAGCGCGTGTAGTAGAAGTAATTTCGCATCGTCCGCAAGTTCAAGAACGAATGACAGAGGAAATTGCTCAATTACTTTATAGTGAATTGAGGGCAAAATCGGTAGCGGTAGTTGTTGAAGCGGTTCATACTTGTATGACTGTTCGCGGAGTAAAAAAACCCGGCTCAATTTGTGTTACTTCTGCTTTGCGCGGCGGGTTTCTAAAAGACCCATCAAGCCGTGCAGAAATTTTTTCACTTATCAACAAACGATAAATGTACCATAAATATACCAAATATGCTTTAGAATTTCAGTGCTATACAATATTCGTACGATAAATTGCGTGACTCAAGAGCTTAAAAGCCTGTTTTCCAATAGGTGTGCAGTTTAAAGTGTTAAAGCAGATTTTCAGAAAGATTTTATAAACTAAAAAATTTTAATATGTCAAACGAGCGTATTCTTATAATTGAAGACGAAGCGGATATTCTTTCAATGGTTTCGCTGCGTCTTAAAAGTCGCGGTTATGAAGTTTGTGGGGCGGAGACTGGTTTAGTTGGATTGCGATTGATTTCGGAGTGTAATCCTGATTTGATTTTGCTTGATTTAATGTTGCCGGAATTAGGCGGACTAGATATATTGAGGCGAGTACGTTCTGATAAACGGTATGCGCGAATACCCGTTTTGATTGTAAGTGCGTTGGGTGAAGAAAGTGATGTTGTGGTTGGTCTTGAGCTTGGGGCGGATGATTATTTGAGCAAGCCGTTTAATATGTCGGTTTTGGTCGCGCGGGTCAATGCACTTTTGCGTCGTGCGTGTGCGGAGGCAATAGACAATACTCATACATCTGATTCAAATAGCAACAAATTATCAAAAGTTCTTATATTTGGTTCGCTTCGTGTTGATACAGAGAGTTATCAAGTTTTTATTTCGGACAAGCAAATAGTGTTGACGGGAACGGAGTATCGGTTGTTAGTTGCGCTGTTGACGGCTAAAGGACGCGTTTTGACAAGAAATCAATTGATTGATGCGGCTATTGGCAATGACGCAATTGTTATAGATCGAACAATTGATGTACATCTTGCTTCATTGCGCAACAAACTTGGCAAAATGCGCGATATTATAGAAACCGTCAGAGGCGTGGGCTATCGAATCTGTCAATAAATTTGAATCAAAATTTGAATCAAAAATTCTTTTGCAATTTTTTGAAGGCAACACCGTGATACCCAAACGATGCACCCTCCAATCAGCAAAACCTCCGAACATTTTCAGGCTAAAAATGTTGTCTTGGTAGGAGATTGCGGCATGATTAAAAGCCCGCAACAAAGGAAATTATCCGAAATGGATTTTGATTTCATTACGGCATTAATCAAGAAACAAATTGAAAAACTGATAGAAGAAAGCGTAATCCGGTACGCGCCGACGAAATTCGCTCGAACCGTCAATCAAAAATGTTGAAACTCAAAACAACTATTGCGGAACGTAATCGTTATTTGAAAAACCATTCACGGGCAACATTATTGGCGGTTTTGAAGTACTGTAGATTTGTGGTTGCCTTTTGGGAATAAACGCTTATAGTAAAACAACACAGGTTGCAGTAAAAAAATCGTCAAGAATCCAGACCAAATATGCGTTTGAATGTATTTAGCTTTTACATATTGTTCTTTTGTTATGTAGTCAATAATTTTACCGTGATTTGTTAATACATATTTTTCATTTCTCGTTTCTGGAAAACCTTTGAAAAATATCATCATTGACGAACAGTAATGAACAATAGCACATACAAATAATAAAAAGATGATAAAGGAAATAATGCTACAAAAATTCGGAAATGTGATGAAATCAAGCTCATTCTCCTTATTAATTTCATTGTCTTTTTCATTTTTGTTCAATTTATCTAAAATTGATTTATCATACATCATAAAATAGAGTGGAATAAACACTGAGACATGTATAATGGAACATACGATAAAACACCAATCCGGCATTTCGTTATAGTCATTAAAAAAATAAATACCCAAAAATGTATAAAAATGTAACATTGCATCGGCAATGATTATGATAATTGAAAAAAGAAAGAGTAATATTTTTCTTAACAAATTAAGCATTGTTATTTTTCCAATTCTTACATTTTTTTTGTTTAGAAGGCAATTTAATATTGAACTAAATTTTCCGGTTTCACTCCTTTTTTGTGTTTCCCGAATCCCATTGGCAATGTTTCATAATTGCCGGCATTTCGTTATACTGCTCGCACTACAAATTGCATGACTCAAGAGCTTAAAAGCCTGCTTTCTGATAGGTAAGCAGGCGGAGTAGTAAAATTCAAGTGAGAACAGTTTAATAAGCGCCCTTATGCTCTAATTTTTTTGGGTGATTATGAAGATGTTTAATTCAGAAATTTTTGGTAGTATTTAGCGGCGCACGGCGTTTGATGTTCGGACTAGTGTGTTACGGCGGCTTAAATATGCGGCAATTGCGGCATCCAACGGGACACTTGTACGAAAAAGTGAGTAATCACACATTAACTTGGAGCAACCTTGTTGTACTTCTTCAAGAAACGCGTTGACCGCTTCAATATAACCATTGCGCAACATTCGCGGATCGCACCTGATTTGCACCGGCAACTCTAAACCTTCAAATCGAGTCGGTCCGCCAAGCGTAAAATCGATCTCAAGATCGTCCATAATATGCAGCACCATTATATCGTGTCCGCGGCTTCGTAAATATCGTAAGCCTTTGAAAAAACCATCGCGTTGCATCAACAAATCAGAAAGTATAACAACAAGACTGTTTGCCCGAACCGCTTCTGCAATTTCGCGTATTGCGTTACTGATATCAGGTTGTGAGCCTTTGATATTCGCCAGCAACTCCGCAAGTTCGGTTTTATTTTCTTTTGTATTACCGGACGTTTGGGTTTTAGCGTCTTTTGTTGGCGCCGAATGGAACATCATATCTGAAATTGCAACAAGATGAGATTGTTTCTTTTTTGATGGCAAAATATTATTTGCATCTTTATCAAAAGTAATACATCCTACGGCGTCTTGTTGTTTAATTGCGAGATAAGCCAAAGATGCTGCGATTGTGCAAGCGTAGTCGTATTTATTCATTGTGCCGTTTCCGAATCGCATACTTTGAGATACATCAACCAGTAGTGTAACGCGCATGTTGGTATCAATCTCGTATTGTTTGACGTAAAGCCGATCTTGTTTTGCCCAAATCTTCCAATCAACATTGCGTAAATCATCGCCCGGAACATATTGTCGATGTTGTCTGAACTCGACAGAATTTCCAAAATGGCGTGACTTGTGCATCCCGTTTAAAAAACCGTCAACTACATGGCGTGCCCGCAAATCAAGACGCGAAATCCGCTTCAAGACTTCAGGATGAAAAAATTTATTCTCGTTCATATTAAAAAATAAATGCTGGAAATTACATGTTTCAAAAGTTTAAAAGCCTGCTTGCCGAGATAAGCAGGTGCAGGTAAAGAAAATTTAAAGTGTGAACAGTAGACCTTTTCTCTAACCTAAAAATACATCAACGCAACAAAAAACCGCCATTAACTCCTCCGAGACCACCCCTAACCCCTCCGAATGAGAGGAATAAGAAGACGCCTCCGAGGGAGGCGAATAGTTCCCTTCCTTCGGAGGGGTCAGGGGTGGTCTCGGAGGAGTTAGCGAAAAGGTCTAGTTTAAAACATTCCATCCAATACTGTAATTAGCGTTACGATAATTCCTTTTATGAAGCGAACAGGCTTTGGAATCTTGGGTCTCTGATAAGTTCATCTTCGCGAATCGGAGTAATTTCAATTAACTTGTCAATAAGCATGTCAGGAGTTTGTCCTTCACTTTCCGCAAGAAAACTCATAACCAACCTGTGCCTTAAAACAGGTTTAACAAGTTTTTGAATATCCTCGCAAGTTACATAAGTACGTCCATTTAGTAACGCTCTTGCTTTACCGCCTAAAATGAGGTATTGCACGGCGCGAGGTCCTGCACCCCAAGCGATATATTCTTGAACTATTTCCGGTATTCCTTTCTTTTGATCAACTCGCGTTTGGCGTACAAGCGACAATGTATAACGTAAAACATGTTCACTTACCGGCACCTGCCGTATTAATTTTTGCAAGCTTGCAATTTCATTAGCTTCGAGTACAGGTTGAATGTCGTCTGTTTCTATTGAAGTTGTTTTGCGTACTATTTCAAGTTCTTCATCGAATGTTGGATAGTTGACAAAAATCTTGAACATGAAGCGGTCTTGTTGGGCTTCAGGCAATGGGTAAGTTCCTTCTTGTTCTATTGGATTTTGTGTTGCGAGGACAAAAAACGGTTCAGGTAAAACATGCCGAGTCCGACCTACTGTTACGCGATGTTCCTGCATTGCTTCAAGCAAAGCGGATTGTGTTTTAGGCGGTGTGCGGTTAATTTCGTCGGCAAGTACCATGTTGGCGAAAAGAGGACCTTCGATAAATTTGTAGATACGTTTACCGGTATCATGGTCTTCTTCGATTATGTCGATGCCGGTAATATCGGCAGGCATAAGATCGGGAGTAAATTGGATGCGGCTGAATTTGAGGTTGAGGGTTCGTGATAGAGTGCTGATCATCAATGTCTTGGCAAGACCGGGAACACCTTCAAGTAAACAATGCCCACGCGAAAAAACAGAAATCAAAAGCTCATCGACAACTTCTGTTTGACCAACGATGACTTGTGAAAGTTGGTCTAAAACTTTTTCTCGAGCTATGCGAAGTTTGGAAATAATTGGATCGTCTGACATACTGGTTTGACGGAGTTAAATTTTAATGTTAGGTAAGATAACATTAGATTAGGTTAATTTACGGTTGCTATACGAAAACAACCGCAATATACTTTAAATAACAGACGCAAAATTTACGTTACGATAATTATCCGTTGCCAATATGCATCTGCAACTAAAACGCAGCATTCTACAACATATCAGCTAACATGACAATCAGGGTAAAAAAATCGTAATATTTCAGTGGAATTAGTGTTTTGAGTTGATTAATACATAAATCTATTCCGTAACTATTCAGTAGCAGCCGGAGTTGTCCATGATGGTGTTGTTTTCTGCGGCTTTCGTTACAACGCGTACAAATAAAGATGCCGCGCTGAAGCATCAAGGCGATCATCACCCAGGTACAATAGACCTTTTCTCTAACCTAAAAATACATCAACGCAACAAAAAACCTACAACGAAAAACCGCCTCTAACTCCTCCGAGACCACCCCTAACCCCTCCGAAGGAGGCGAATAATTCCCCTCCTTCGGCGGGGTCATGGGTGGTCTCGGAGGAGTTAGCGAAAAGGTCTATTATCAAAATTAATTAACAAGAAGTCCCCATTCAGATGCTCAAACGAACTCGCCGCGAACAAGTTGGCTACCATTAAAACAACAAAAAGACTTTTTCAGGGACAACTAGATACAAATTTAGAAATATACCGAAGAGAGGACTCGAACCTCCACCCTGTTTGACCAGGACTAGGATCTGAACCTAGTGCGTCTGCCTATTTCGCCACTTCGGCAAGAATTATTTTTGAATCGTTCTCTCTTAAGTTTTGGGTAACTTTCGCAAGTTTATTTCTCGGAAAGTTTACCTGTTTCAATGATCTGGATCCGATAGACCAAAATCAAAACGGCATATTTATAACATAGAAAATACATTTGGCAAGTATCCCTTGTTAATTAAGTTGAGGGAAAGGGGTTAGAGAGTTTATTATTTTGTATCATTTCATTCAATTGCGTTTTTCTATTTAGTTGTCCCTGAAAAAGTCATTTGGAGCTATAAATTCTGGGCTTATCTGGTTGCAATTTAGAGTTAGAGTTATTGTTATTGTTTTATCCGAGATTTTTCTTAAAACCTTGCAAGTATTAGACCTTTTCTCTAA
>JAITDV010000083.1 GCA_031282385.1 Planctomycetaceae bacterium
TTGTCCCCAATGTCCCTACACGAAAAACTTTAGGGACATTAGGGACGATAGGGACTAATGGGACAAGGACAAAGTTGCGTTTAAGTATATTAAGTAAAAGGTATTTTTAGAGGTTCCCAGTTGCAAAATCGGGCAAGATAAAATTCACGTCAATTTTTTATTTCAAAATAACTATTGGGTTAAACTATTCCGTAGATTTTAGTGAACATCTCTTTTGAAATAAAAACCGAATTTTCAAGTGTGAAGAGTACATCACATTTACTTTTTCAGGACACGATTACTGTTTTTATAGAACACGTCCGTCTAATGGACTACTTGCCGTAGCGTAAAGTTTTTTCGGGATTCGTCCTGCCTGAAACGACAATCTGCCCGCTTCACAAGCCAATTTCATTGCCTGAGCCATTGCGATAGGGTCTTTGGCGTTGGCAATGGCGGTGTTGAGCAAGACGCCGTCCACACCAAGTTCCATCGCTGCCGAAACATCGCTTGCCGCCCCAACACCGGCATCGACAATCACCGGATAATCAGGATCATTTTCTTTCAAATATTCCATACAAATCCGAATCGCATTCGGATTCAGAATCCCCTGACCTGAACCAATCGGACTGCCCGCCGGCATCACCGCCGCCGCTCCACAATTTTTCAGCCTCTTCGCAACAAGCGGATCATCGGTTGTGTAAACAAGAACCTCAAAACCTTCTTTGACCAATGTTTCCGTTGCCGAAACGGTTTCAATCGGATCGGGCAACAGCGTTTTAGCATCGCCAAGACATTCGAGTTTAACCCAGTTTGCACCGGAGTTGCCCATTTGGTCAAGAATTTCACGCCCCAAGCGTGCAACACGAATCGCCTCTTCCGCACTGAAACATCCCGCCGTGTTGGGCAAAATGGTATAGCGTTTGGCGTCAATGAAATCCAGCAACCGCCGCCCCTGAGCATCAAAGAGCCGTTCACGTCGAACTGCAACCGTAATACATTCCGAACCGGAAATATCCAACGCCTGTTGCATTGTTTCGTAAGAAACATATTTGCCCGTCCCTACAAAAAGACGACTACGAAATGTGTGAGAACCAATTTTTAACATGGTAAATAATGGGGAACCTCGAAAAATATTATTTGACGAATTATCTCGAATTTGGTCGATTTTAATTGACCGAAGTCGAATAAAATTAATTTTTAGAAATTCCCAATGGAAAGTGAAATAGTGTTAAAACTGTACTAAATTTAATTTTATTGACAATCCGCATTGGATGTTGTTTTCCAATAAAACCGGTTCAAATATAACAACTTTTTTTGTTTTGGCAATCTCTTTGCTTTAATATAAAGTACCTCATGTTATGTACCTTGCGCAAATAAGTTTTCAAAAAAGGAGTTGCCTTCGTTGATTTGTTTTACGCCGTAGGCGTTCCCATTGAATAACCCCGCACAATATTCCTGCAATTAACGGAATAGTTACGTTTTTAGAAATTTCCTTATAATTTATGTCCGTTAAGAACACCTTGTTTGTTGGTGTTTTATTGACTTTTACTGTTTAGCGGGGTTATAATACTGAAGTAATAAGGTTGATCTTGAATTTTCTTTCATGTTTTAATCTTTCGTAACTGTTCAGTCGCTTTTTTATTAATTTATTGATTTATTGATTTATTAAAATGTCCTGAAAGGACATGATCTTCATAACCGCAGGTCAACGACCTGCGGACAAGTTATGGTGTAGATCAGCGACCAACGGTTGTCGTAATATTGCCTTTCAGGCAAATGGAAATATTCTACTGAATAGTTAAAATCTTTCTTTAGTTTGTCTTTGTTTTAATTTAATTTAATCAGGAACAGTTATGAACCTATTCGATTTTACGGAAATTCCTGCTGATGGGGAACATTGGGTTCGGTTTGCCCAAGAATTCTTACAACTTTTCGGCTTTCATATTGAGACGCCGCCCTATCGTGATACGGAAAATGTGTTCGATTTTTGTGCCGTCGAGCAGATTTCGGGTAAATTTAATTCCCATCCGTTTCGTTGGCTTGTCAGTTGCCGGCACAAAGCGGCAACTCGTACTGCTGTTAAGGAAAGTGAAGAAGCGGATATTCTTGAACGTTTACTCCGTAGCCGTGCCGATGGTTTTATTGGTTTTTATTCGACCTCCGCTTCTTCGGCGTTGGAATTTTACCTTGCGGAACTTAAAAATCGTTTTCTGGTTAAAGGTTATCGGATTCTTGATGCGAAATTTCTGGAAATGTACCTCGCCACTCCCGGCTTTGCCCGAATCTCATTCCGATATTTTCCTAATTATGCTCAAACGCATCCTGTTCTGCATCTTGTTGATAACAATTATTTGCCGATTCTTTGTGAACATTGCCGGAAAGATCTGTTCAAAACTCTTTTCACTGAAAATCAGGAAGGAGTTATTGTTCGTTTGCGACGCCGGAAAGAAACTCCAACCGAAACAGAAATCATCGCTAATCTTTATGTTGCCTGTAAAGGAGAATGCGATGCGGAATTACAGGCAAAATATTGTAGTGAGAAAAAACTGAATACGGTTGGTTGGACGGATCTTTCCGATCTTGTTGACTCGTCCGCCTTTCTGGACTGGACACTTTCACTGCTCCGAAAAATCGGAACAGATGAATTGACCTACACCACTTCGGCATTGGAAAAAGAACTCTATTTACTGAAAGCCCTCGCCCAATACACGCTTCGAGAACCAACCAACAAAAACAACCCATCCCCTCAATTGGTTTCAAAAGACAATTTAATTTTCGATTAAATATTTTCGAAGACCAAAGAATGTTCATTGAGAAAGGCGAGTAATTCTT
>JAITDV010000099.1 GCA_031282385.1 Planctomycetaceae bacterium
TTATAATTTGCAATATAGTTATTGTTTTATCCGAGATTTTCCTTAAAACCTTGCAAATATTAGACCTTTTCTCTAACCTAAAAATACATCAACGCAACAAAAAATCTACAACGAAAAACAGCCTTTAACTCCTCCGAGACCACCCCTAACCCCTCCGAAGGAGGGGAATAAGAAAACGCCTCCGAAGGAGGCGAATAAGAAGAAACATCCGAGTGAGGCGAATAAGGAGACGCCTCATTCGGAGGCGAATATTTCCTTCCTTCGGAGGGGTCAGGGGTGGTCTCCTACAGGTTAGCGAAAAGGTCTATTATCAACATTAATTGACAAGGAGTCCCCATTCAGATGCTCAAACGAACTCGCCGCGAACAAGTTGGCTACCATTAAAACAACAAAAAGACTTTTTCATGGACAACTATGTAATGGCAACTTCTAAAAACCTATTTTTGACGGAATTATCGGAATTTTCAGGATAGACAAATTTAGATAATAAATTTATTTTATCCGCGAATTGACACGAGATAGCACAAATTATTTAATTCGTGATCTTTCGTGAAAATTCGTGGACAAAATGAGTTTTTAGAAGTTCCCTAATCTCTAATTTCTATTTTTCCGGTCTTGGTAATTCGCGACCGTGTTTTCTTTTTTTATTTTTGAGATTTTTTGATTTGAAGTCGAACATTTTTGAGTTTGAATTTTTTCCGATGAATTTTTTCATCTCTTCAATTCTGTCTCTTATAACCGCCGCACGTTCAAATTCTAATTTATCTGCCGCTTCAAGCATCTCACGTTCAAGTTCATTGATGTATTCTTGCGTAATAAATAATTCGTCATCGTTGTGTCCCACAACTGCATTTGCTTTAGCGTGAGCTTCCGCTTCCGCTTCTATTCCTTTTGTTATATTTTTCTTAATTGTTTCAGGTGTGATTCCGTTTGCTTTGTTGTATTCTTCTTGTTTTTTTCGTCGTCTTTCAGTCTCGTCAATTGCTTTTTGCATCGACTCTGTTACTTTGTCCGCGTACAAAATAACCTTTGCGTTGACGTTTCTTGCGCTGCGTCCGATAGTCTGTATCAAAGAAGTCTCGCTTCTTAAAAACCCTTCTTTGTCCGCATCCAGAATAGCAACCAATGAAACCTCCGGCAAATCTAAACCCTCCCGCAACAAATTAACCCCAACCAACACATCAAAACGCCCCGCCCGCAAATCACGTAACAACTCAACCCGCTCAAAAGCATCAAGTTCGCTATGTAACCATTTGCATCTGATTTTTTGCTTTTCAAAATATGCCGCAATATCCTCAGCTAATCTCTTTGTCAACGCCGTAACCAGAACTCGTTCACCTACAGCCGTCCGCTCTTTAATCTGCTCCATCAAATGCGGAATCTGCTTCGACGCCGGCATAACCTCAATCACCGGATCAAGAAGTCCCGTCGGTCTGATTACTTGATCAATAAGATAATTGCCCGACGACTCAAGCTCATAAGTACCCGGAGTTGCCGAAACAAAAATCGCATTATTGATTCGCGCCGTCCACTCGTCAAATTTAAGCGGTCGATTGTCAAGCGCACTTGGCAAACGAAAACCATGTTCAACTAGATTTCTCTTGCGCGCTTGATCACCATGATACATTGCCCTAATCTGTGGCACCGTAACATGCGACTCGTCAACAAAAAGTAAATAATCATCAGGGAAAAAATCAAAAAGCGTTTCCGGCGCACTACCCGACGGACGATTTGATAATGGCGCACTATAATTCTCAATCCCCGGGCAATATCCAAGCTCCTGCATCATCTCAATATCATACTTCGTTCTTGCGGAAAGACGTTGGGACTCCAGCAACTTGCCTTGCTCTTTAAAAACCTTCAACCGCTCCGCTAACTCCGCCTCAATTCTGACAATCGCCTCTTTAATCCGCTCTTCAGGCATGACAAAATGCTTTGCCGGATAAATATAAAATTCAGCTTGACGGCGAATCGCCTCCGACGTCAACGGATTAATAATCGAAATCTGCTCAATTTCATCACCCCAAAATTCAACACGAATCGCAAACTCTTCATAAGAAGGCCAAATATCAACCGAATCACCGCGTACACGAAATTGACCGCGTTCAAACGCAACATCATTGCGATCATATTGAATATCAATCAAACGCGCCAACATCTTGTCCCTACGAACTTCCTCCCCAACACGAAGAGCTACCATCATCGCCTTATAATCTTTCGGCGAACCCAAACCATAAATACACGACACACTCGCAACAATTATCGTATCACGGCGTGTAACAAGCGAACTCGTCGCAGAAAGACGAAGACGATCTATTTCCTCATTGATCGAAGCATCTTTCTCAATATAAATATCACGTTGCGGAATGTATGCTTCAGGTTGATAATAATCGTAATAAGAAACAAAATACGCAACCGCATTGTTCGGGAAAAATTCCTTGAACTCGCTGTAGAGTTGCGCCGCCAACGTCTTGTTGTGAGACATTACAAGCGTTGGCTTGTTAAAATATGCAATAACATTCGCCATCGTAAAAGTCTTACCAGAACCGGTAACTCCCTTGAGCGTCTGCATTTTTTGACCCGCCTCAATACCTCGAATCAATTGCTCAATCGCTTGCGGCTGATCACCCGACGGCTTAAACGGTGCTTGAAGATCAAACATATAAATTTAATTTCAAAAAATATCCAATCAATTTGCAGGTTTTGCAATTTTTAGTTGTTCATCGGTAGGGTCGTAAACGTAACGATGTCCGGCAGGAAGTTGCGGCAATTTGATCATTTCTTTTTTGATAATTTCTTCCATAAATTCTTCATGAGTTGCAGGCGCCTTATTATCGTGATTTGCTTTATACAACTGCATTGCTTTAGGAATTTTGATATTGTAAGTCGTCATTTCAGACGCCCGCCAATACGTTCCAAGCGGAACCAAAAGCGGTGCCATTACATGTTTTTCTCCGCCATAATGTCCCTTCGCACCCGCGCCAACTTCCGCTTTTACAACCGTCTCCGGCTTTTTCGTTTCAACTTTTTTCGCCGGTTCAGGTTTCTCTTCAGTAATACCCTTGTCCTTCGGCTTCGGCGTATCAACTTGAGGTTTGTCGGTAACTTTTTTATCGTCAGTTTTTTTATCGTCAGTTTTTTTTGTTTCGGAAATTGTTACTTTTTCCGGTTGATTTGCATCGGGTCGTTGTTTCGGTTTTGCCCCTTCACAACCAGACAACAATATTGACAAAACGATAATCATCAAAATCAAAGAAGACATACCGCCCGTCATTCTTTCACACAAATTAACAATAATATTTTTTGTTACAATAATTCTTTTCATGTTATTTTGAATTAGTTAATTGTTTTTAAACTGTTTTGATCGATACTACTTCACGAATCAATTCAGCAATTCCTTCTTGTGTCGGCGGTATATCGGTATAGCCTTCTTTTGTTAAAACAACCGACTGAATACGGAATACTTTCGTCGGCGAACCAGAACTGCCGCAACGATTAATATCCGCACCAATATCGTCAAGATTCCATTGCTCCATCAATCTACCTGCCGACTTGTAACTATCAATTTGTTCGGTAGTAATTTCTGTTGCGATTCTATTATTTTTGCGTCTCATCATATTTTTTGCGCTCCAAGTTCTCGGCGTGTTAGCAGACTCGACAACAGTGAACAGAGCCGGAAGCCTTACTTTGAGAATTTCCCAACCGTTGCCAATATCGCGTTTAACTGTAGCAATATTTGCATCCAATTCGATGATTTCGGTTAGGCATGTTACTTGCGGGATACCAAGTTTTTCGGCGCATTGCGGAGCGGTTTGAGCAGTATCGCCATCTATAGCCTGACGTCCCGCAAAAATGAAATCATAATCGGCAATCGTACGTACCGCTTGCGAAAGAATATAACTTGTCGCAAGAGTATCACTCGCCGCAGCACGTCTGTCCGTAATCAAAATCGCCCTGTCCGCGCCGCGATAAAGTGTATCGCGCAATATCTCCGCAGCTTTAGGAGGCCCCATCGAAACAACCGTAACCTTGCCGCCATAACGATCCTTCAACTCCAATGCCGCTTCAAGCGCATGCAAATCATCAGGATTAAAAATCGTTGGTAAAACAGCACGATTTACCGTACCATCTTCCTTCATCGCATTTGAGGTTATATTTGATGTGTCTGGAACCTGTTTAACAAAAACTATTGAATTTGGCATAATATCAACTTTTTAAATTGTTCACACTCTAAATTTTGTTTACCTCCGGCTGCCTACCTATCGGAAAGCAGGCTTTTACGCTTTTGAGTCACGCAATTTATAGTACAAACAGTACATAGCTATTTCTACATTTTGTCTATTTTTTGAAACAGAAAAACAAAGCGAACATGTTACGTGAAAGTACAATTTATGTCAACTACCCATAACTAAATCATATTCTCTTACTATCCTTCACATCTATATCTTCACATATCAAATTTCGGATTAAATTTTTTGAGAGAATTGTCTTTAGGGAACTTCTAAAAAATTATGTTGTCCACGAACTCTCCACTAATTTCACGAATTAAATAATTTGTACAGATTATATGTCAATTTCGTGGATAAATAATTTTTATTGTCTAAATTTGTCTATATCTGAAAATTTTGATAATTCCGTCAAAAATATGTTTTTTAGAAGTTGCCTAAAGTAAACAACCCTTATTTATCCAATTCCCCTTAGCAGTGCAGAGTCCCATCAACTCGCCCTTACGCCCTTATTCTTTCGATGGTGAAATTAATGCAATATCAAACAAAACATAAGAGCATAAGGGTCTGTTGGAAGGAATTTTTGGCTACTAAGGCAGTTTGATATACTGCTCGTACAATAAATTGCGTGACACAGAGCGTAAAAGCCTGCCTTACGATAGGTAAGCAGGCGGCGGTAAATGAAAATTCCAGTGCGAACAGTTTAATAAGGGTCGGAATATTAGAACCGTTTGGAAAATTATGTTGTTCCGTGCGGATTTATTGGACTTGGGTAACAGAATTGTTGCCGATAAAAAACATACGGCTGAATAGTTACAAATAAATTATTAGAGATACTCTTTACCAATTTTTGGATTCTGAAATTATTCCGATTGTATCGATTTTATGTTTTGTTTGTTTTGAAAATGGAAATTTTGAGTTTTGTGTCCCTCTTGTTATTTCTTTGAATAGTGTTCTAATATTGCACTCTGTCGTGTATTACTTACGTTTATAAAGTGTATCAAATTTTCCGTCCCCCCTTTCGTGCCAACATTATCCCCAAATTTTGCGTCCATATTTGGACCGAGTAATCTCGTTCAATTAGTCCAGTATCGTGCGTTTACTGAGCCAGACTCTTCTGCGTTTGTTTATCTTACAAACGGAGTCGATGCTGAAATTGTTTTGACTAATTTGGATCTTGATCGTGCAGCCCGCCGTATTGCCGCATGGCTGCAAGAACGAAATATGTTCGGTCAACGAATATTGTTACTTTATCCTCCCGGTCTCGATTTTATAAAGGCATATTTTGGTTGCCTCTACGCTGGTGCAATTGCAGTTCCAGTTTATCCGCCGCATCGCAATCGGTCAATTTTACGAATTCAAGCAATTGCCCGCAGTGCCGGCGCGGCAGTCACCTTCTCAACCGAAGATGTAATTAAACGAGTTGACAATTTTATCGACGAAGCGCCCGATCTCAAAAAAATTCCTTGGGTCGCCACCACTACACTCGAACCTGATCTTGAAGACCATTGGTCTATCCCCGATATAAACACAGAAACGATAGCATTTCTACAATATACATCCGGTTCAACAGGAACTCCCAAAGGTGTAATTCTTACACACGGTAACCTAATTCATAATTCAAGAGCCATCTATGCCGGATTTGAACACTCTCGCCATGAAGTTGGCGTATTCTGGTTGCCCAGTTACCACGACATGGGCTTAATCGGCGGAATAATTCAACCGTTATTCTGCGGTTGCCCTAACATAATAATGTCTCCGCTGTCCTTTCTACAAAAACCATTCCGCTGGCTTGCCGCTATCACAAAATACCGCGCAACAACAAGCGGCGGTCCAAACTTCGCCTACGACCTCTGTGTAAGACAAATTTCCAACGAACAAATCGAACAACTTGATTTGAGCAGCTGGCATCTCGCCTTCAACGGCGCAGAACCTGTTCTCGCGGAAACAATGGAATCATTTGCCCGCAAATTTGAACGTTGCGGATTCAGGTATGAGTCGTTTTATCCTTGTTTCGGTTTAGCTGAAGGTACGCTTCTTGTATCCGGCGGTTTTAGATGTCGTCCGCCGGTGGTATGTGAATTTGATGCGGATGCACTCGCAGTGGGCAAAGCAATAAATGTAACAGAAAATACCTCAAGAAAAGTTAAGCTGGTTTCAAGCGGACAAAAAGTTTTGCCCGATGTTAAAATTGCAATTGTTGATCCTGAAACTTGCGTGTCATGTTCAGATCGTATTGTCGGCGAAATATGGGTCAGCAGTCCAAGTATTGCGAAAGGATACTGGCAATCGCCGGAAGCAACAGAACAAACATTCAACGCCCAAATTACCAATGGCGATGGTACTCCATTTATGCGTACCGGCGATCTTGGATTTATGATTGGTAATGAGCTTTTTGTTACCGGTCGAATTAAGGACTTGATTATTGTGCGCGGCGTGAATATTTATCCGCAAGATATTGAGGCGACAGTTCAACGAATGAGCGATCTTTTGCGACCGCTCGGCGGTGCTGCGTTTATGGTAAAAGATGCACCGAAAAACGCTAACAACAGATCAGTTGAACGGCTTGTGATAGTGCAGGAAGTCGGGCGGAAATTCAAAGGCGACGCCGCCCCGATTTATGAGGCAATTCGACACGCGGTTGCATTGGAACACGACATCAATGTTGAAGCTATAGTTTTGGTCAAATCAGGAAGCATTCCAAAAACATCAAGCGGTAAAATTCAACGTCACGCTTGCCGTAATGGTTTTTTGAATTGTTCGTTGAGTGAAGTTGATCGATGGGTATCGGCGGATGTTTCTTTTGATTTTGTTAAAGGTAATGAGTTGGATAATCCAATGTTGGAGGCAATTGGAATACCAGACAGTAAAGATATAGGACGTTTTGTTCGCGGTACAATAGAACCATTTGCCGTCGAAGCTCCAATTAAACCAATATTGCCAACCACAAAACCTACGAAAGCAAGTCATATAATTGTCAAAGAAACGCCTGGCGAAACTCCCAATGACAATGCTGTACTATCTTTGATTTCGCGTGAAGAACTCGCAACAGCAGTGATGGAAGAAGTACGCAAAGTCGCAAAAGAACGCGCGGCAAATCTTACTCTTGACTCTGATATAACTGCACTCGGTTTGGATTCTCTTGAACGTATGGAGATTCTTGCCTCAATAGAAGATCGTTTCGGCGGACAATTTCCAGAATCAATTTTATCCGAATTATATACAGCTAATCAAGTACTTGATGCGGTATTACTTTATCTTGGTTCAGGACCGCGTAAACCAACCTCAGATGAGCAAATTACACAATCAGAAATACCGGAAGAATATTATCGTATTGGAAAATTTCCTGAATATGTACGTTTGAAAGCCGGATTGACATTGATTAAGGATACCGGGCTTAATCGGTTTTTTGACGTACACGAAGGAATAACCAACGATCTCGCAATAATCGGCGGTAAAGAATACATAAATTTTTCCAATTACAATTACGTCAACACATCAGGCGATCCTGAAGTAATCGCGGCGGCAGTTGAAGCATGTCAAAAATACGGCACAAGCGTATCCGCAAGCAGATTAGTTTCAGGCAACAAGCCAATACATCGCGAACTTGAAAATGCAATTTCAGATTTTCTTGGTTGTGAGGATACGATAGTTATGGTTGGCGGTCATTCGACAAATGAGGGAGTGATTGGTCATTTGTTGGGTGAGAAGGATATGATTCTTTTTGATGCGTTGGCGCATAATAGTATAGTTGAAGGTGCGAGGCTTTCCGGTGCGAGGCGGCGTCCGTTTCCGCATAATGATTGGGAGGCGGCAGATTGGATTTTAAAGAATCACCGTAAAGAATATCGTAAAGTTTTGATTGCAGTTGAGGGAGTTTACAGTATGGATGGCGATTATCCTGATTTGCCGAAACTTATAGAAGTAAAGAAACGTTATCATACATTATTGATGGTTGATGAGGCGCATTCGCTTGGTGTTTTGGGCAAGACCGGACGCGGAATCGGCGAACATTTCGGTGTAGATCGCAAGGATGTTGATATTTGGATGTGTACTTTGAGTAAAACGTTTGCAAGTTGCGGCGGTTATATCAGCGGTTCGCGGGAGTTGGTTGAGTATCTGAAATATACGGCGCCAAATTTTGTTTTCAGTGTTGGAATTTCACCGCCGAATTGTGCGGCGGCGTTAATGGCAATAAAATTGCTCGAAAGAGAACCGGAACGAGTGGAAAAATTGCATAAGAATTGTGCGTTATTTTTGCAGTTGGCTAAATCAAAAAAACTTGACACGGGAACGAGCTGTGATTCAGCAGTAGTTCCGGTAATATTGGGTAACTCAATGTTCGCAATGCGAATGTCAAAAGCACTATTTGATCGCGGAATAAATGTACAACCAATTCTACATCCTGCCGTAGAAGAAAAAGCTGCAAGATTACGGTTCTTTATCACATCAGCACATTCACAAGAACAAATCGAATACACAATCAACTGTACCGCTGAAGAATTGGAAAAACTTAAAAATCAATAAAAGAAATTGCGTAATCATTCAGTGGAATGTTTTTTTGTGTTGTTTTGTAAACTAAGGCTGAAAGCCTTGAATCAATAGCGTAGGGTATTGCCATACGAAAATGATACCCAATAACTCAAGCCCCGAAAGGGTGAAATCAAAACTCTATTAGTTGACGTAATTATTAGAAAATATATAACTGTTCAATAGTGGTTATGAACATTTATTTTTCTGTCCAGTTAGGGACGAAATGTTGGTGAAATCAGGTATCAACGATTAACCTTACCAACATTGCTTCCCTACGGGACGCGTATAATTTGGTTCATCGCTTTCTGCCGATATGCCGTCCCTGACGGGACGAGAAAATTCAGCAATATATTTGTGTGTTTGTGGATTCTGAAATGTATGTTTAACGAAGGAGATTAATCATGTCCGTTAAAAGTATCTATTGTCAATTATTTCGTCTGAATGTATCTGGTAACAATACGACGAATAATTTTATCGAGCAAGTTGTTGAATGCGGCAATATTTTTGTCAGATTTTTGATGAAGAGTTGTTGCGGAGTGATAATGTGGGCGTTGATTTGCGCAACGTTAATTCCGGTTATTGGCGGCAAAGACAATTTTGTGTTTGCCCAGATGGTCAATCGTGTTGTGCCTCCGCCGCCTTATTTTACTAATTCAAAACGCGCTTATGATCAAGGTGATTTTCCCGCTGCTTTGAAATTTCTTATAGACGACATAAAACATTCGGTCAAATTCAATTTACCTAATGGTTTGCAATTGTATTGGGTTGATTCGATTTGTTTTCAAGCAATGATAGGCGAATGTCATTATCAAATGGGCGATTATAAAAATGCTATGGTTGCTTTCAACATGGCAGTTGATATTTACATGGATCAACCGGAGTGGCTTAGTAAAGTAACTTACGCTTTGAGTCCTGTTTTGAAACCGCGGCCGCCGTTACCTTGGGGAGTTTCGATGCGTAAAGGCGGAGTTGGTGATTTTACAAATTGCAAATTTCAGCTTCTACAACAGTCGCCTAAACTTATTGAGTTTGGCGGTGCGCCTGCAATGACGACTCAAAGCACATTGACTACAATTTACGCCGACGAAATCATCACACGTTTAGCAATCGCAATTAAACGCCGTGCAGAAATATTGGGACCGTTGTCCAGATTTGACGAACGCACATTGAAACTCAACAAGATATTTGCAGCCCGTCCTTGTCCGCCCAATCATTTTTCCGGCGCGTGGGTTGATATCTTATACGGGCTGACGTTGTCCGCAATCGGCGACTATCAAATGGCAATTCCACAACTCGAAAAAGGCGTATTAATGCAAGCCGCATTCGATCACCAACTCACTGCTTACGCATTAAATGAACTTGGCAAAATTGCAATGTTGGACGGCAAGGCGCCGGCGGCACAACAATATTTTTTTGAGGCTTCACTTTGTGCTACATATTTTTTGGACAACGCGATAATCGGTGAAATTTTCAGCAATATTGCAAAAACGCAAAAATTAATTGATCAGACGAAACCAGTCTTACCGCTCAAGCAAGCACTTGATTATTTTGCAAGACCGAATACAAAAACCAAAACGAATCCAAGTCCGCAAGTTCTTATTCCAATTTTGCAGGAAATAGCAGACGACGCATTGACAGTAGGCGATATTAAAATTGCAGTAGAAGCGTGTACCAAAGCAAGAAATTTAATAAAATTTCCCGACACTGTACTCAATGCTAGAAATTTTTATATCAGTGCCAAAATCGAATATCTGGCAGCACTCATTAATTATTCTGCCAACCGTGCATTTTCAATTAAAGCCGGAGACGATTATCTTGTAAAATCAATTATGATAAATCGCCGTGCTTCTCTTTGGATGAATCATCTTGAGTTACTTGAATTGGCGTTTCATAACGGAATGGTTGCGACACGTGGATTGATTTCGCCGCATGAGGCAAGCGATTTGTACGAAATGTTATTGCGTGATCCGACAGCAATTGATTGGGCAATTCGACCAACGGATAGTATTACGCTTATGACTTGTACGGATACGAAGGCGTACCAACGATGGTTTGTTGTAGCCGCGTCAATGTTAGCGGACAAGGAAAAAGCGTTCGATATTTCTGAATTGGCAAGACGCGCCGCGTTTTATTCGATCTTGCAATATAGTACGCCGCCGGCTTTACAGTTGGGTCCGCGGCATCTGGCGTTGCGAATCATGTTTGAGGGAACAGGCAGCGACGTTGCGGAAGTGCAACAAGAGCGTAACATGCTTACGATTGATTTTGAAAAATTTGGAAAATTGTCCGATAAAATTCGTGATATAAAAAAACAACTTTTTGATATTTCAATTGTCCCCAAAGAAGCGAACCAAATTGAATTGCAAAAGAATTTATTGGCTGAACTTCAAACCGTGAGCGGCACTCAAGAGTTAATGTTGCGGCCGATTGCGTTATCCCGAACAAAAGTATCAACAGTTTTTCCGCCGGTTGTCAAGTTGAATCAGTTTCGTAAAGAACTTCCCGAAAAGACGGCAATGTTGCTATTCTATGAAGATGCAATTGGCGATATGCATGGTTTCCTTGTTGATCGCTATAACTTGCAATCATGGGTAATCGCAAAACCACAACGCGAACCAGCACTCGGTCAACTTATTACAGATTATCTTGAAGCAATAGGAAATAAACGTGGCGGTAATGCGGTGTTGCGTGTTAAGGAGGACATTATTGATTCGGATAAAAAATGGAAAACTGCCGGTAATGTTTTGTTTCGGCGTTTGCTTGGGCAAACACGAGATGTAAATTTCACGGAGCTTGTTGTGATTCCTTACGGCAGACTTTGGTATGTACCGTTTGAGTCGTTGACGGTGCAGGTCGGCAATGAACTTCGCCCGCTTATTTCGGCAAGTAACGAACCAATTACTGTTCGTTACGCCCCAATGGCATCACTTGGTATTCCCAAAAAAGCTGCTGCCAGAAGTAAAGTTGATGAGACGCTTGTAATTCACGGTGATTTGATGGGCAAAAATGATTCGGTTGCCGCTCTCGACGCAATTGATAACTATACAAAAAACGGCGCGATAAAAAACATGGTGCTAATGCCATCAAAAGGTAATAAGTTACCAGATTTACCAGGAACAGCTTCTGCGTTTGCGACACAGGTAAAACAATTGGTTGTTTTGGATGATATTCCAACTGCCAACTTTAAGTTGCTGGAGTGGTCGCCATTTACAAGTGATAAAAACAGATCAAAACATCCGGTAGCAAGTTGGCTTACGCTGCCTTGGGGCGGACCGCAATTGGTTGTTTTACCGGCGTTTCATACTCCGGCGGAAAATGCGTTGAAGCCTCCAAGTTCATCAAAAACGCCATTGCTTTTGCCCAACGGTAATGATATTTTTATGACTGCAATGATTCTTGAAGCGTGCGGGGCAAAAACAATTTTAATCAGCAGATGGAGACCCGGCGGACGTTCAACTTATGATTTAGTTGGTGAGTTTATGAAGGCATATCCAGACATGCCAGCGTCAAATGCATGGAGACAAGCGGTGTTAAATGTCGGTATAAAACAGATTGAAGTTGAACAGGAACCGAGAATAAAAATTACATCCAAAGACGAAAAACCGCTTGCAACTCACCCATTTTTCTGGAGTCCGTTCATTTTAATAGATAGAGGCGAAATATTCGACAAAAATGAAACCGATTCAGGAAAATTATAAAAAACTTGAAGTTTCCTTTATTTATTTAGTTGTCCCTGAAAAAGTCATTTTGTTGTTTTAATGGTAGCCAACTTGTTCGCGGCGAGTTCGTTTGAGCATCTGAATGGGTACTCTTTGTCAATTAATTTTGATAATAGACCTTTTCGCTAACCTGTAGGCGACCACCCCTGACCCCTCCGAAGGAGGGGAATATTCGCCTCCGAATGGGCGTCTCCTTATTCGCCTCACTCGGAGGCGTCTTCTTATTCGCCCCCTTCGGAGGCGTATTCTTATTCCCCTCCTTCGGAGACCTCTTCTTATTCCCCTCCTTCGGAGGGGTTAGGGGTGGTCTCGGAGGAGTTAAAGGCGGTTTTT
>JAITDV010000087.1 GCA_031282385.1 Planctomycetaceae bacterium
GTCTAATATTTGCAAGGTTTTAAGGAAAATCTCGGATAAAACAATAACTATATTGCAAATTATAACTCTAAATTGCAACCTGATAAGCCCAGAATTTATAGCACCAAATGACTTTTTCAGGGACAACTAAATATTGATTTTCCAAAAAATAATAGATGGTTGTACTTGTATCAAAATTGATAATCAATATAATATCTCAATTGTTGGTAATATTGAACACTTTGTAACAGATTTTTATAAAAGATTTTGGAAAGATTTTTTGAGTATCTTAAATGTAACTATTCAACCGCGTGTTTTTTTAACAAATTCAAAAAATATCAAAAAAAGAAAAATATTACTAAAAAAATTAAATTGTATAGTAATTTAAAAATATTACATAACCTTGTCGGGACAATATAGTATTAATCGAAATTGAAAATTTAAGATGGAGTGAAATGATTTCATCTATTATTTATTGGTCTATTCATAATCGTTTTTTAGTTATTGCGGCGTTTATTGGGGTTTGTGCTTGGGGGATTCGATCTTTGTATCTTACGCCGGTAGATGCGTTGCCTGATCTTTCAGAGAATCAGGTTATTGTTTACGCGGATTGGGCGGGGCGTTCTCCGCAAGAAGTTGAGGATCAGATTACTTATCCGCTCTCGGTATCATTGCAAGGACTCGCCGGCGTTAAAACGGTACGCGCAACTTCAATGTTTGGTTTTGCGTTTTTGACAGTGATATTTGAAGACAACATTGAAACATACTTTGCCCGAACTCGCGTTCTTGAACGTCTCAACTCTCTTGGCGATTTGCTTCCTGAAAATGTAACAGCACGACTTGGACCTGATGCGACAGGACTTGGTTGGATTTACCAATACTACCTCAAAACTGATACCAACGCACAACAAGACTTAGGCTCGCTCCGCAACCTGCAAGATACTTATATTCGTTATCAACTTGCTTCAGTTTCGGGAGTCGCTGAAGTTGGCAGTATTGGAGGTTTCGTAAGGCAATATCAAGTAGAAGTGTCTCCGCTAAAATTAAAACAATTCGATGTTACTCTCGGTCAAGTAATGGACGCGATTACCGCCGATAACATGAATGTCGGCGGTAAAACAATAGAAGAAAACGGTACCGAATTTGTAGTTCGCGGAGTCGGCTTGATAAACGATATTACCGACATCGAATTAATTCCAATCATTCCCCGCAACGGCATTCCGCTTTATTTACGGGATGTTGCGCACGTTCAAATCGGCGGTGATTTCAGACGAGGTACACTTGACATAAACGGTCAAGAAGTTGTCGGCGGGATTGTTGTCATGCGATACGGAGAAAACGCATACAAAGTTATTGAGGAAGTTAAATCGCGAATCCAAGATATTCAAGCGGGATTACCTGTCGGCGTTAAAATTGAACCATTCTACGACCGCAGCGATTTAATCAGCCGCGCAATAGATACACTTAAACATGCACTTGTTGAGGAAATTATTCTTGTAACAGTTGCGCATATTTTGTTTCTGTTTCATTTCCCCTCAATTCTTATCGTAACATTGCCATTGCCCGGCGCAATTCTGATTTCGTTTATCCTAATGACGCAATTCGGTATTCCATCGCATATTATGTCATTAACTGGAATAGCCATCTCAATCGGCGTACTTGTTGACGCCGGAATTGTAATGACAGAAAACGTAATCAGACATTGCGAAGAAGCAACAGAATTGAAAAAGAAAAATCAATCCGGCAAACTCACATCCCGCGAAATATTCAACTTAACCTTGCAAGCATGTACACAAATGGGTCGTCCGATGTTCTTCTCAATGTCAATAATAATTCTTGCGTTTGTGCCTGTATTTTTGTTGTCCGGTCAAGAAGGTAAATTGTTTCATCCGCTTGCTTACACGAAAAGTTTTGCGTTGATTGGCGCGGTTCTTCTGGCAATAACAATAGTTCCTGTTTTTTGTACGATACTTGTTCGCGGTCCGTTCAGGTCGGAAGACAAGAATTTGATGATGAATTTTTTGTTACGAATATATGATCCGCTTCTTGATTGGTCGATTCGGCATTGCAAAACGACTTTATTTTGTGCTGCAATTTTATTGATAATTGCAATTATAATTGCGTTTGGTTTACCGCCGCGAATTGTTGCTCAAATTGAAAAAGTAAATCTGCCGCGAGTTGCGGAGTTGGCTAATGGATTTGGTTCTGAGTTTATGCCGCCGCTTGAAGAAGGCAGTTTACTTTTTATGCCGGTGTTGTTGCCAGCAACATCGCTTACGGAAGTGAAACGAATAATGGCTTGGCAAGATAAAGTCATGAGCCAATATCCCGAAGTTTTAATGTCGGCAGGTAAACTTGGCAGAGCCGATACCGCAACTGATCCTGCGCCTGTTGAAATGATCGAAACAACAATCACACTCAAACCGCCGTCTCAATGGCGAAAAAATATAACGAAACAAAAAATCATTGCGGATTTGAGCGAATTACTCACACAAGTTCCGGGTTACACGCCGGGTTTCTTGCAACCGATAGAAAACCGCATTTTGATGACAAGTACAGGAATCCGTGCGCAAGTTGGAGTCAAGATTTTTGGTAATGATTTGCATTCATTGCAAAAAAAAGCGTTTGAAATAGAACGTCTGATTTCAGAAATTAACGGAGCAACCGGCGTAGCACCTTCACGAGATCAAGGTAAGCCGTATCTTGAAATAGTAGTGGATCGTAATGCAATTGGGCGTTATGGATTGCATGTTGCTGATGTTTTAAAATACGTTGAAACAGGTATCGGAGGGACAAATATAACAACAACTATCAAAGGTCGTGAACGTTGGCAAGTACAAGTTCGTCTTGATCGTGATACGCGTGATGATATTGAGAAGTTGGGCGAGTTATTGATTCCTGTTTCCGGCGGTTTGATGGTGCCGTTGTCGCAACTTGCAGAAATAAAACGCGTCATCGGACCGAACGAAATCTCAAGCGAAAACGGCAGATTGCGTGTTTTTGTACAAGCAAATGTTATTGACCGTGATTTAGGCGGTTTTGTTGAGGAAATCAAATCGAAAATTCACAACAATATAAAACTTGAACAAGGACAAACAATCGAATACAGCGGTCAATACGAAAACCAAATGCACGCCCGACAAACATTGATGATAGTATTTCCAACAGTGATTTTGACAATCTTTATTCTTCTTGTGATTACGTTCAGGTCAACAATTGAAGCAGCACACGTTTTGCTTGCAGTTCCTTTTGCGTTGACTGGGGGCGTGTTTTTGCAAGCAATGTTTGGTTTCAATTTTAGTGTGGCGGTATGGGTCGGATATATTGCACTTTTTGGTACGGCTATTCAAACAGGAATTGTAATGGTAATTTATTTGGAAGAAGCTGTACAAAAAGCACGTAACGATAAAGGCAGCCAATTGACACGCAATGAATTTATTACTGCGGTCAAGGCTGGCGCAAGGTTGCGTTTGCGGCCTAAAGTAATGACGGTTGCGACGACAATTGCATCGTTGTTACCGATTTTTTGGAGTACACGTACAGGTGTAGAAATCATGCAACCGTTGGCAGCACCGGTTGTCGGCGGAATGATTTCAAGTTTATTACATATCTTGCTTGTAACGCCGGTGTTGTTTGTGTTGATTCATGGTAAGAAGTTAGAGGATAAGTAGAGACAAAATGCTTGCGTCTCTACGCTATTCGTACTATAAATTGTGTAACTCAAGAGCGTAAAGCATGCCCTTCGATATATAGGTAAGCAGACGGCGGCAAAAAAATTAAATGCGAACAGTTTAACAACCTTCCTAACCCTTAACCCATCAAAATACACACGACTTAATAATTACAATTACAGTTAAAATTTATGAGTAAAAATAATAGACCTTTTCTCTAACCTAAAAATACATCAACGCAACAAAAAACCGCCTTTAATTCCTCCGAGACCACCCCTAGCCCCTCCGAAGGATGGGAATAAGAAGGTGCCTCCGAGGGAGGTGAATAAGGAGACGCCTCCTTCGGAGACGAATTATTCCCCTCCTTCGGAGGGGTTAGGGGTGGTTTCCTACAGGTTAGCGAAAAGGTCTAATATGCCAAAAACTCAACGATCCAAAAAAGTAATTGCGGATACTTCGTCAAATAAAAATATGCAGACTAAAAAAATTGCAAATAAATACGATCCTAAAACAATTTTAATAAAGGATTATAAATGGGCAGATGTTTCTTTCAACATTCGCGATTATGGTGAAGGAATACCCTTGTTATTTATTCATGGTTATCCTTTTGATGGTTCGATGTGGTTTCGTGCAGTTGATATTCTTTTGGGCAAATCCGATATTAAACTCGACGGCAAGTTGCCCCAATCACGAACAAATCAATGCCCGTTTTTGAAATACCGCGCAATAATGCCCGACTTGCGAGGAATGGGCAAAAGCGAATCGCCGATAATTTCACAAGACCCAACAAAAAACGGTGTAAAAATAGAAAAATATGCCGACGACTTAATGGAGTTATTGCAACAACTCAAAATTTCAAGACCTGTTATTGTAGTAGGACTTTCAATGGGCGGTTATATAGCTGTGCAATTTGCCGACAGACACAAGAAACATTTAGCAGGTTTGGTAATGTGTAATACAAAAACAACAAGTGATCCGCCGGAAGTTGTGGAGAAACGCAGGGCAATTATTGATAAAATTTGTTCGGTACGGAATAACGCGCAAGGGGTTTTAGAATCAATTGCGGATTCAATGATACCGCAACTTTTTGCCTCGCATACTTATCGCGATAAACAAGATATTATTGACGAGGTGAAGTCAATGATTTTGTCAAACAATCCGCATGGAGTCAGCGCGGCAACTTGGGGAATGGCAGAACGTGGAGATACAACAAAATTGCTCGAAAATGTTAATGTTCCAGTGTTGGCAATTGGCACCGATGAAGACAAAATCACGCCGCCGTCTGTTGTAAAAAAACTTGCAAAAATCGCAAAAAACGGCAAATATGTTGAGATACATAATGCCGGTCACTTGACGCCAATGGAACAACCAGAACAATTCGCAATCGCCTTAAACAATTTCATATCAGAAATCGAAAAAAACAAAGAACAATAGAAAACTTCTAAAAATCTATTTTTTGCAGAATTATCAAAATTTTGTAATATTTCAGTGGAATTATTGTTTTGAGTTAATTAATAGTAACTAGACCTTTTCTCTAACCTAAAAATACATCAACGCAACAAAAAACCGCCTTTAACTCCTCCGAGACCACCCCTAACCCCTCCGAAGGAGGGGAATAAGAATACGCCTCCTTCGGAGGGGTCAGTGGTGGTCTCCTACAGGTTAGCGAAAAGGTCTACTATTCAGTCGCGGGCTTCAATTTTTTAGAAGAAAGTGGTTAAGGAATAGTAACGAAACAGACCAAAACGCAGCGTTCTAAAGTAAACAACCCTTATTTGTCAAATTTCCCTTATTAGCAAGCAGGATACCCTCAACGCGCCCTTATGCCCTTATTCTTTCGATGGTGAATTTAAGACAATATCAAACAAAACATAAGGACGCGTTGGGGAGAATTTTTGGCTACTAATGGTAATTTGACAAATAAGGGTTTGAATATTAGAACCGTTCGGAAAATTATCTTGTTCCGCGCGGTTTTAAACTGTTCAAACTTTAATTTCGTTTACTACCGCCTACTTTACGATAGGTAATCAGGCGGCAGTAAAGGAAAATTCAAGTGTGAACAGTTTAGAAGTTCCCACTGAAATATTTTGTTTGATTTTATTGAATCAATGGAATTGTGTATAACATTGGTTGGCTTGCAGAGTCAGAAGGTAACGGGGTTGCTCGTATGGTCATTTCTTTTACGCCGGCTTTCAATAACTCGCGACCATTTGGAATCACATACGTATATTCGGTGCGTCCAAAACCTTGTCGTGTTACAAAAGTTTGCAAATACTCACGTCCCCGAACTCTAAGTCTGCAAATATATGATCTCTCTCTTTCCCCGTTATTTATGAACGCTTGCGTTACCTCAATATCACCCCTACGATTAATCCGCGACGAAAACTCCAACATAACATCACGCTCGCCAATATAAATATCATCATAAACAGAAAACTTACGCGGCATCATACCCGTTGTTGCAATATCAATTTTGAATTTTTGCAAACCTGTATTAGCTTGCGAATTCAATATAATACCAAACTCCGATTTACCTGCTCCATTCACGTCCAAAGCAAGCGGCATTGCCGGCTTTATCTGCCAAGTGTTTTCACGCGGTTCAATAATCGTAAATTGAACATTTGTCGGTAAATTTGTATTATTGACAAAAGTAAAAGGAATCCGCTCTTCGTTATTTGTCATGCTCGGAATCTCCGCCCTTTCCAACTTAAACCCCAACCGCATCCGCACAATATCCGCATCAAGCCCCTTAACAAAAATCGGAATTTGCCCCACAACAATTTTCTGATCACGTCCCTCTAACTCCGGTACAATACGCTTGCCCCAAACATCAATTACCTCGACTTCCTCGCCAAGATACAACGTCTCAATAACCGGCGTATCTTCCGATGCGGAATCATTCCAAACCACCATCACCGCTCCACCGCCAAAATGATCAACAAAATTATAATTCCTACTCCGATTCGGCAGTTTAATTTGACCCAAATAATCACGTCCTGATAATAACATTGATGTTGTCCGCCAAGCCGGAAAAATCTCATTGGGCGTCGCGTCTGAATTCAAAACGCCATTTTGATTGCTGATTGGTTTAGCTAAAAAAATTGCGTCGGCGCCCGCAACCTTGCCTATCACCATCTTACGTACAAGATCATTAATCCGACCGGATAAATCATATTCATTGCCTGACAGAACCGAAAGTGAAATTAATTTTCGTACATTTATTTCCGCCGAAGCCAATAAACCTTGTTCCAAATCGGCGGCTGTCATTTTATCTGAAGTATAAAACGAAATGAAATCACGCGGCGCGATATTACGAGTTGTGTTTGTCGGCGGTGCGGAAATTGCCGGCAGAAACGGCTGCGTCCAGTCCCACGCAACTCCAAGACCAAGACCTATATTCTTACGGTCAAAACTACGACGGACTGATTGAAAATTACGGCTAAAATCAGAAATATTAACCAAACTCAAATCATCATCACCCGTCAATTGCCAGTTCTTAACCAACAACGAATTTTCTTGAATTGTCATTTGAATTGCTTCCGTCCAAGTTACAGGCGGTATTGCAAAAATCGCGGCAGCATTCACTTTGCCGACTTTTATCTTATCGCGTACAGCTTGCGGAACAGGCGATAAAAGCCCTGTAAGCTGCATCCCAAGAGGCGTGAATGTCTCGCTTATCTGTAATAATTGACGACGCCCCTCCGCATCATCAAACAACACCCAAGCCGGTATCTTCAACTTGGAAATACCAGATAAACTCAATGGTAAACGCCGATCATAAATCTCACGTAAACTCCAACTATCAAGATTCCAACCAAAAATTCCATCTTGAACAATCGCAGATTGATCAATAACAACAAAAGTCAACGGCGAAGAATTGCGTAACGAATCATCAAAAAAAACTCCAGGCGGAAGGCGTAAATTGTTCATATAAGATTTCGGAGTCTCCACCCGAATACGATAAAATCCCGGCGAACTTATCGGTAACTCCAACCACTCCGCAACTCCCTCAAACACACTCCATCGATCTTTTTTGGGTACGATAAATTGAGAAGCCGGTCTGTTGCCGATTATTATTTCAACTTCGCGACTGGCTATCGGTCGCCCAAAAGAATCCTCAATAATAAATTTAAGTTTGTCCTGATCCGGATCAAAACCAGTTATTACACAAGATACTTCAATTCCAGTCTTGCTCGTAAAAATATGATGATTGTTAGGCATTGAGAGTTTTACATTCGGGCTTTCCTTGATCTCGACATTGGTAAAATAAACTTTGGCATTAAAATCACGACGTTCACCTTGTGTCGTCAATAAACCTACCGACATAGAATCAATCTTATCATTGTCCGCCCGAAAAGAACTTATTTCCAGTTTCCGCCAACCCGAGCTTTTCTTGATACTGTCAGAACGAACTGTAGCTATCGGCTCACCGCCGTTTTTGTCATAAAATGCCGCCAAAATAAAAACATCATCAAAAAAAATATTCTCAGTAGAAACAAACGCCGACACCGTATAACACATTCCACGCCGTATTTTTATCTTCGGCGAAAATACTGCCGCACTGCCGCCTTCAATTGACATCCGCAATGCGTTGTTCCCGAACTGGCTGCGGTTCTCAACTATTCTTATATCAATATAATCGGGAAATTGAATATTACGTTCAACACCGCGCTTTCTTGTCCAAGAATCGGGCCATCCGTCCTCGTCCAAATCTGACGCCCTGTCAAAAAGCGTACGAAAAATCGTACCGCCCGATCTAATATATCGAGGCAATTGACCCGGTAAAGGTTTCTCTACACAAAATATCGTTGCGCTAAATAAAAACGAAACAAAAAAACATAACCAAAAAAATACTCGACACATTATATTCCCTTTATAATAATAAATATCAAAATATTGCCAAAATTTCAATTAGATTACACAAAGATACAAAACACACAATAACTTATAATTAAATAGCAACTATTCAGTTGCGTGTATATTGCTCGTACTATAAATTGCGCAACTCAAGAACATAAAAAATTGCTTTCCAATAGATAAGCAGGCAACAGTTAAGTTAAGTTAAGTTAAGTTAAAGTGAGAACAGTTTAAAAGGTATCATATCACACGAACAGTTGCATTCTAGTGAAATGATACCAAAAAAAGAAAACCGCATTTCAAATTGTAATGAGTATATACTGAGATGCCGTTCTAAATTTAGAACTCCCAACCTTTGCGCGGTATTGTTGTCAATAGAGCGTTGGCTTCAGCAACATCTGTCTTCAAAGCAACTGGATTCCACGTCAATTTCTTACCTGTTCGATATGCAATAACACCAAGTAAAATTGTTTCCGTTATTTTTCCTGAATAATCAAAATTGCATGAAGTTGTACCGTTGTTTTTAATCGCATTCAACCATTCGGCGTGATGACCTGGCGACGGCGGAATTGATTTATCCGGTCTCTTGTAATCTTGAAATTTCGTTTCGGGGTAAAGGATATGCTTTCCGTAATCGGCAAGTAATAATCCGTCACTGCCGACAAAAATCACGCCGGCACTCCAATTCGGTAAACCTTGCTCTTTGATTACTGGCGGACGCACGTTGTGATCGTACCATGTCAACATCAATGCTTCATGTTTGTCGGTTTTTGGAAATTGGTATTTGACAGTCAAACCAATAGAACAACACTCCGGATTAACCGGCGGTCCTGATGCTTCAATTGTTGTCGGTTCACGCAAGCCAAGCGCCCAAAACGGCAAGTCAAGATAATGACAAGCCATATCACCAAGCGTACCTGTCCCAAACGCCCAATACGAACGCCAACCGCCGGGAACATAACACGGATTGTAAGGTCGAAACGCTGCAGGTCCCAACCATACGTCCCAATCTAATGTCTTTGGTACTTCAAATGTACCTTTAGGAATAGGTCTGTTTCCCCATGCTTTATCGACCCATACGTGTACTTCTTTGACTTTTCCGATAGCTCCGGCTTGAATCAATTCAACTACGCGGTGGTAATTTTGTTGAGCATGCATTTGTATTCCCATTTGGGTCTTGACTTTTTTATCTTTTGCAACTTCAATCATTTTCCGTGTTTCACCGAGATCGTGTGCAAGCGGTTTCTCCGTATAACAATTTATACCGCGTTTCATTGCGTTGATACTTGCGGCGGCATGGATGTGGTCGGGAGTTGCGATGGTTACGGCGTCGAGTTTACCGTCAAATTTGTCGAACATCTTACGAAAATCGACGAAACATTCTGCTTGGGGAAATGTTGCAACGCCGTTATTAAGATGTCTTTGATCGACGTCGCAAAGTGCAACAATATTTTCACCGCGAACATTACCAACACTGTATCCGCCTTGACCGCTGATGCCGATACAGCCGACGTTCAATTTTGAGTTTATATTTTGTGCGTGCAGGAACGCAGGTGCAGGGAAAGCGGCGCCGCCAGCGAGTAAAGTTGCCGAAGTTAAAAATGTTCGGCGCGTCAATTTGTCAGAAATCATATATAGTTTCCTTTGGTTAAAATATTTATGCCTTGCCGTGAATATACTGATCGTACTATAAATTTACGTAAATCAAGAGTGCAGCAATAAACAAAATTAAAGAAAGAACAGTTTAACACATTCAATGTACAGGCATAAATTTGGTTACAATTAATTTCAGATTCGAATTCAAACATGAATTTCGGATTCGAATTCTGATTCCAATTCAATTAACAATTATTGTAGTACGAATCTACTAACTTGCATACAGGCATCTCAAAACAGAAATCATTTGGTAACTCTTGACCATCTTCTTTAACAAAATTGACAAAACTTAGCATAACTATTCAGTTACCTAATGCTGATTGATTTGGTTTTTTGTTGCGTTGATGTATTTTTAGGTTAGAAAAAAGGTCTATTGAAAAAAATACGTATCGAATCACAATTCCGACAACTTGACCCAAGAAAAATCTCTTAACGGGAAAATGTCGGAATAGTACAAAAAAATGTCGAAATAATACTATACACAATTTTAAGGTTCCAGTACAATTGTGCGAAATAATAGGCGGGGTTGTAGATGAAAATGTGGTTTGCCAACGGTGTGGAACTTCAATTAATTTTGACGGAGATCGCGGACTGGAATTTGGTTGTATTGTTACAGGCGTGAAAGACAAAATCGAAATCAATCGCCATAAACTTTAACAAACCCGAAAGAATTGACGGCAAACGTGCCGGAAGTTCTTAACAATAAGAGACCGAAAACGGTTATCATGTTGAAAACCGGATTGACTGTATTGAAACCGGCAAAAAATGTAATGCTGATATCGAATACGGTCAACGCTCTACAATACTGAGTGAACTGGTTAGCATTATCCGTGCGGTTGCGCCGGTTGGTGAAAAGTCGGTTGGGAACCGGTCAAGGAACGTTTAACAAACTATGATAAAGTTAATGAAACGCTAACTCGTCCACGATGGAAAGGTTATGAAGTACCTGAAATTTCGTAAACGTAACAAAGAATTAAGGAAATTTAAAAATGTTTTTACGTACAACAGCTTCTGATGTGAGCCGAACAATGAAACCGTTTTGGACACGAACAATTGGGTTATTTATTGTTGTTTTGTTCAGTTTGGTCTTGTTCGGCTGTGGCGAAAACAAACCGGACGGCTTGCCGAAGCTTCAACCGGTAACCTTACGGTTTACTTTGGACGGGCAACCTTGCGATAGTGCAAGCGTTCATTTGATTCCGCAAGAAAATAGTCCATGGGTTGTTGGTGGTTCCACCGATACGACAGGAACCGTTGTTTTGAAAACACATGGTAAATTTTCTGGTGTTCCGATTGGCAAGTACAAAATTACAGTGTCAAAAGTGGAACGTGAAGATGTTGGAGAATTACCGAAAAACATGTACGACCCGCAACCGGAAACAGTGATGTACAATTCGATTGATCCTGACTATTCTAACCCTGAAAAAACTTCGCTTGAAATTGATGTAATTCAGGGAAAAAAGATTTCAGAATCTTTTGATCTTGGGAAAAAAATTCGTGTTAAGATAGAAAAACCTAAATATTAACTAATTTAACTTAAAACCGAGCAATTTGTCTCGGAGAAAGGAACATTCCAATGAAAAAAGTCTATGTTAAAATAAGTAAAGACTTGCATGTTAAAATAGGCAAAGAGGGGGGGGGGGGGGGGGATAATAGGTGAAGAGTTAAAAGAGAGAATATGGGAAGCCTCTTTTTCTAGTTCTTGTTCTTTCAAGAAGTTACGCCGAGTATCCCGTCATTTCCCGTTTGGTTTTACTTTAGTAGAGCTTCTTGTTGTTATTGCAATTATTGGCGTGTTAATCGCGATTCTACTACCAGCGGTTCAAGCGGCGCGTGAAGCAGCAAGAAAAATGTCGTGTGCAAACAAAGTAAAGCAACTGGCGATTGCTTTACACAATCACCATGATGTTAGCCAAAATTTTCCGCCACTCGGAAACCAAATGAAAAAATTTACTTACGCTGCGACGGCGGGAATATTTTTCCACCTGATGCCGTTCATGGAACTGCAAGCCGCTTACGACGGAACTATTTCCGACACAACCGCATCCCCAAAATCTGCTCCTTGGGATACAGCGACGATGCGCAATATGACAAAAATTGCAGCGGTTTTATGTCCTTCAAATGAGAACACGGCGATTTTGTCGCCGGGTTGGATTCCGAACAATTATATTTATTCAATGGGAGATGGCTGTTGGGCACAACATAATTGTAATCAGCCGAGTGTGAATCATTTTGTTGTAACACGGGGAATGTTTTATTATGGAACCAATGATGTTGAAGGTAAAAAATCGTTTTCCGATTGTACGGACGGTTCTAGTAATACTGTAGCGATTAGCGAGTGTCTAACGCCTCGTGAACAGCGGGGAATTGATGTTCGAAGTAATGTGGCTCTTTATTCGGGCATTTGGGATGGAACTCCTAATGGAAAACCCGGGAAATGTATGAACGGATTGACCATGACTGATTCACGAACATTTAGTACAACTCAAAAAAGTGATAATTTTCGCGGATTAATTGCAACTTGTGGTTGGTTAACTGCCGCCGGTTTTACAACTTTGACTCCGCCCAATTCTCCGATGTGTGCTTACGATCAACCGACACAATACCATAACCGTTGGGGAGTTTTCCCTCCAGTGAGTAATCATTCGGGCGGTGTTAACGTTGGTTTATTGGATGGTTCGGTTCGGTTTATTTCCAATACAATCAATTGCGGTAACCTTAATGCTGCCGCTGTCCGGTCAGGACCAAGTCCATTTGGTGTTTGGGGAGCACTTGGTTCTCCATCAGGAGGTGAGACCGCTAGTCCTTGATCAATTATCCATAATTAAAATATAGTGGATTGAGTATTTTGAGTTAATCAATAACCATGTTACGCAGGAACTAAATATCAGTTTCGCCTTAGCCCAAAAGAGGCGAAGGAAAAACTGGTATTTGGTACCTGCGCAACATGCAATAGAAAATTGAGCTGATAATAATTACTTTACTCATTGAACTTGCTTAAAAAAACGAAAATTCCACAGAATAATTACAAATTTATTTTATCCACGGATTGACACAAATTTGCACAAATTATTTAATTCGTGATCGTTCGTGAGAATTCGTGTGAAAAATGAGTTTTCAAGAGTTCCCTTCAGTGAATTGTCTTTTGAGCAATAGGGCAGAAAGCCTTGAATCAGTAGTGTAGGGCAATGTTCTACGCTACTGAATAGTCATCTATTTTTTACCTTTATCTTTTTCCCTTTTTCGGTCAACAAATTTTCTGTCAATTCTTTATATTTCTCGAACAAAAACGCAACACGGGCGGAATCATTGGAGAACGTTTTGCCGTAGGCTTTATCAACGGCTTTATCCAATTCTTGATGCGCCTTCAATAAATCGCGGGGCATTGTGAGCGGATCGTATAAATCGGCTAATGAATTGTCGGAATATTTTTTGCGAATGTCTAAAATTTGTTGCGC
>JAITDV010000126.1 GCA_031282385.1 Planctomycetaceae bacterium
ACCTTTTCGCTAACCTGTAGGAGACCACCCCTGACCCCTCCGAAGGAGGTGAATATTCGCTTCCTTCGGAGGCGTCTTCTTATTCCCCTCCTTCGGAGGGGTTAGGGGTGGTCTCGGAGGAGTTAAAGGCGGTTTTTCGTTGTAGTTTTTTTGTTGCGTTGATGTATTTTTAGGTTAGCGAAAAGGTCTAATATTTGCGGGGTTTTAAGGAAAATCTCGGATAAAACAATAACTATATTGCAAATTATAATTCTAAATTGCAACCAGATAAGCCCAGAATTTATAGCACCAAAAGACTTTTCAGGGACAACTAGTTACATTCCGATTACAGGATTTCGAGTTTTTACGGAATTTTGATTTCTTCTTCACCTTTTGCGGTAGCGATTGCTTTTAAGGTTTCTGGTGGTGTTGTATTTGGTATAAATTTTACGTTACCGTCCCAGAATCCTACAAGTACGCTATCTTTTTGAGAGCCGCCGATTGAAACATCTTTACCATCGAGTGGTTTTGAAAATTCCTCTACAGTAATATCCGCTGTTGGATCCATCCAGCAAAAAGGTTCACGTAACTCAACTATTGCTACAGTAACACTTGTTCCGTCAGTTATTTCTGTAATTGCCGCGCCATCTTTTGGTTTCATTGGCGAATCGATAATCGTAACCAAAGAACATGTTTTATCTAAGCCTTTTTTCTCCAACATTGGATTAATAACGTACATGGGAATAATTGCATTGTGAAATTGTTTGTTGTGTTCGCTGTCCCATGGTTCATCAAGTTTGATTTTTTTGTGCAACTCAACTTCCGTCTCTCCCAAATGCGGCAAAATCAAAACACGCCAACTATGTAATGGTTTACCTTCAGCGTTTACCGTGTAGAGCGGCGGCAATTTACCATTGGCGTCTTGATAATTGTGAAGAGCCAAAATAATTACTTTGATTTTATTTATTGCGCTGCGTTTTTGCTCCAAAGCGATTCCGGTTGTTGCACCTTGTGCCAAATTTTCCGCGAATATATCAATTGTATTGTCAATAAGTTTTTCGGTCGTGCTGTGCAAGATACGATGTTTTCGTAATTTTGGCATGAAGTTATCAAAGAGTTTGTTATTCAAATCAGCAATTCTTGTAATCTGTTCGGGTAAAAGATCGCTATTAATTTTTTTTATGTCATCAACTATTCCATTCTTTGCGGATTTGAAAACTTTTTCAATTAGTGCATAAGCGTCTTGGGCGTCTTGTTCATTTAAAAATTCTATAGCAAAATTGAATCTTATGTTTTCAGGAATGAATCCGATTGATACAGATTGCAATTTTTCAAGAAGTTGTAAACTAATATCGATTGATTCTTTTACTGTTTTTACAGCCTCTGGTACAGCGTTAGCCGCCGCGCCTGCCGCCAACGGCGCCATCATTTTTATCATTGATTTTATTCCACCTGAAGGCGCAAACACAATTTGAACCGGCGCATTACGCTGAGTATGCAATCCAGATTTAATTTCACTGCGATCTTTTAATTTAAGTTTTTTGAAATTCTTGACAATATTTTCGTATTTATTTGTTGTATCATTTTTTGATTTACCCAAAAGACCGTTGCCCAATAAGCCGCCGCCAATCGGCAAAGTCCTACCCGTTGCAGGTGGAGAGACTGGAGTTGTTGTGGGGGCGGGATTTGGGGAATTTGGATCGATTGGATTCTCAGGTTGGGGGCTATTGGGATCGGGATTTGTTTCGTTGGTTGGTGTGGTTGGTTGGTTTACCGATTGCGGGTCAACAGCGAAAAGCGTACAACCGCCAAGTAATCCGGCAGGCAAAAGATGAATTCCAAAAGATTCAAATTTCGTTTTCAATTCAGGACTCAAATCTAATTTGCCCGGAACAACAAGCATTGCTGGACATTGTTGAACGATTTCCAATGTTGACAAGATGTAAAATTCTTTAATTCCGCCTGCGTGTAAATCCGCTAACACACCGCCAATTGCCTGCCGAATCGTATCGCCAACATCACCAAACATTAAACTCATTTGTTCATTAAACATCCCTTCAGGATTACCTGATTCTGTTTTAGTTGTGTTGGCTTCAACTGGCAATTCAGGTTTGGATTTATTGGCGGAAGTATTTTCAGTAGCGGGTATAGCGGGAGAATTAGGATCAGTCGCGGGTGCAGGTGTTGGTGCGGGGTCGGTTGTGGATGCAGGTTTAGTTTCGGAAACTGGCGGAGAGTTGGGATCGGCTACAGGCGGCGAATTAGAATCGGGGGCGGTTGGCGAATTTGGATTTGGATCGGGATCAGGATCGGGAGTGGGCGTGGGGGATTTTGGTTTGGTGAATTCGCTTAATTTTTGCTCGTAAGTTCGGGAGAACTGTTTTATTCGCGGAGACAATTTAGTAATAAAACCATCGAGATCGATTTTATCGACATTGATGTACATAACAAGAAATGTGTTTTCTTTTAACAATGGTTTAATTTTTTGATAAACCGGTACTTCAATTGATTTATTTGGAGAATCGGTTTGTGCAAAAATTGTTACAAGCGGGATCAAAAGGAGTGAGAACAATGTTGTAATTTGTAGAAAATTTTTTGTAAGCATGTGAATAATGTTGGTAATTATTGGTAGAGTTGTTTCCAAATTTTTACTGCAATGACTCCGTTGTCAAAGCAGAAACTATTTTGCCGACTTCAGCAAAACATCACAATAATATAGTTGCATCAAAGAAATTTTCAACAAGGCATACTAAACTGTTCACACTTTAAATTTCATTGTATCTATTCAGTGAATTATTTTTTGTATTGTATTGTGCGAGCTAAGGCTGAAAGTTCATTGCCAAAAATTTAACTATATTAGACCTTTATCTAACCTAAAAATACATCAACGCAACAAAAAA
>JAITDV010000138.1 GCA_031282385.1 Planctomycetaceae bacterium
GAATTGCATGAAACGCATCCGTATCTGGACGTAGGGAGCGCCGGATTGCCGGTTTTGTTGCACTATCTTATCAACCATCCCGAAGAAGGCGGGGTCGCTGCAAAAATTCTCAACAAAACAGACTATCCGGGTTATGGATATTTTGTCGAGCGAGGCGAGACGACTTTTCCAGAGCATTGGGAAACGGATGTTCCGAGCCGGATTCACACGTGTTATATCGGTATTGCCTCGTGGTTTATCAAGGGACTTTGTGGGATTCAACCCGACGTCAATAATCCCGGTTACCAGTCATTTATTATCCGTCCGGTGATTGTGCCGGAAGCCACTTTTGCCGAAGCCTCGGTCGAATCGCCTTACGGAAAAATCGTCAGTCGCTGGGAACGCAAAGACGACAAGATTATCCTGTCGGTGACAGTTCCGCCAAATGCTTCGGCGATGGTGCATATTCCCGCTTCTCAACCCAGACAAATCACCGAAAGCGGTCACCCTCTGGATGTCGCCGAAGGCGTTGTTCCGAAAGGCGCTGGCAATGGTTATATCGTGGTTGAGGTGGTGTCGGGAAAATATGGGTTCACCGCAAAATATAACAATTAGAGAACTTCGTAATATTTCAGTGGAATTAAGGGAAATTCTAAAAACTCATTTTGTCCACGAATTTTCACGAAAGACCACGAATTAAATAATAGACCTTTTCGCTAACCTGTAGGAGACCACCCCTGACCCCTCCGAAGGAGGGGAATTATTCGCATCCAAAGGAGGCGTCTTCTTCGCCTCACTCGGAGGCGTCTTCTTATTTCCCCTCCTTCGGAAGGGTTAGGGGTGGTCTCGGAGGAGTTAAAGGCGGTTTTTTGTTGTAGGTTTTTTGTTGCGTTGATGTATTTTTAGGTTAGAGAAAAGGTCTTTTGTTCCTATTACCTTTTTCCTAAACAATTGAATCCCGCAACTGAATAATTACTTTTTGGAAAAATAAAAAAATTTTGCCGAAATCTTATTGTCGTAACTTCAATTTAATTATTGTATTATAAATTAATATTTGTTTTAACTAATAACTTGATAGGCGGGATTGGGAGATTTTTTTAGATAATTTAGCTTGACAATCTTTCTGTTGTAAATTAGAATGTCGCCCCGCTTGCCTGAAGCGGTTTGTTTTTCTGAAAGGGACGACAAATTACTTTTATTACGAAATGATCGTGAGACCGTTATTTTCGTAACGATAAATTTATTTATTGGCAAGTATGTTTTTTTTTTGCTATAGAAACGCACGATAGCTGTTATTTTTTGTTTAGCTTGAGTGAGTTTTTGGCAAAATGGGTTTTTAACGCCGATGTGGTTTCGGCGTTACCCGTCAAGTATGGTACCGCTTACAATAAGCAAAAGAGGCTAAATATGAGAAAATCATCAAATTCAATGTTAAAATGGGGGGGGGGGGGTCAACTAGGCTACCGCTCCAACACCAAAAATGGGGGTCAAACGCCCCGTTCTGGTGAACCCTCCTCGAACCCAAGTTTGAGGTTCTTCGGGTTTACACTTGTAGAACTGCTTGTGGTTATCGCGATCATCGGAGTCTTGATCGCACTGCTCTTGCCCGCCGTACAAGCAGCAAGAGCCGCAGCCGCAAGAATGACTTGTAGTAACAAGTTAAAACAAATCGGACTCGCAGCACATATCTATATGGATGCGAACCCAGAAAAATTGCCAAACGGCGGTAACAGGCTGGTATTTGGTACAGATTGGACGGCGAATTTAATTTCGGGATTTGTTCCTTTGCTCCAATTTATGGAACAGGTTTCGTTGTACCAAAATTTAACTGCTGCTACTATAAATACTGCCGCTACGACATCAGGGGCTACTGGAATTGGACTCACCAAACCGTTGGCGCCGTTCATTTGTCCTGCCGGAAATGCGGGTAACCTTACGCTCGGCTACACTAACTACCGTCAATGTCAGGGGGCTAGTTACTATGCCAGTAGTGGAACATTAAGTTCTACTACATTCACGACGACTGCTTCAGGTACAACTCCTTTGCAATCAGAGGGACAATTTGCGTATGCTGAAGGTCAGATCGAGGGTACAATGCCACAAGATGGTTTTTCAAATACTTTGTTCTACAGTGAAGCACTATCGGGATCGTTAAAAAAGGGTGTTGCAAACTCCGATACTAACAATGGTGCAATGTTCGGAGCTACATTTGCGGGAGGCTATCCGGCGCAAACTGGTTTTACAACTGCCAATGTTCCTCATACCCAAAGTAGTAATTTGACAGCTCTTTCTTCTTGGACTGCAGCTTATGTTACCAGTGGTCATCCCGGTGGTGCATGTAATGTTGCTTATGGAGATGGAAGCGTTAAATCGGTTACAGGTAATGTTGGTCTCGATGTGTGGAAATGTCTTGGTGCCAAAAATGATGCTCAAGCTGTAACGCTTCCGTGATGTTTTTTGAATTTATTTTGATCTGTCTCCTTTGTGTGTTGCAATCGCGGCATGCATGGGGCTCCCCGATGCTAGTTGTGTCGGGGAGTTTTTTATTTTAAATTTTGCTTCCGTCTAAAAAATGCGCCCTTATTTCCTCATTCTTTCGATGGTGAATTTAAGACAATCAAACAAAAACATAAAAGCATAAGGACACGCGGGGGAAGGATGAAAAATTGGCTACTAATGGCAATTTGAAAAATAAGGATTGGAATATTAGAGCCGTTCAGAAAATTATGTTGTTCCGCGCGGATTTATTGGGCTTGGAGAACAGAATAGTTGACGATAATAAACACGCAACTGAATAGTTACAATAAAAAAATAAATGCAACTGTTATTGTCTCACTCCCCCCTCTTGTCTTATCTGAAATATGAGTTAACATTTATCCCTTTGTTGTAAGTTCCATCTTGAACCTTGTCTTTTGACTGGCAAGTTCAAATGGCAAATAGACATGTTAAACCGTTCACACTTGAAGTTTCATTAACGCTCGCAGGTTTGCTTATCAGAACACCCGCATTTAATGATGCGCTTATGTTGCCGAAATTTATTGTGTGTTAGGAATAACCGAAACTACTCTTCGATTAAATGTTGTTTTTTTGCATTTGCGGAATCGTCGGTAACACTTTGAAAACAAGGGTAGTTGTTTGCGGCGTTTAATTCACGGGCAAAACAACTATTACTCCAAATGAATCGATAATTGTCCTTACAAAGTTGTTACTATTTACAACAATACCGCAGACAAAACACACAATACTACTTACAAATAACTGAATAGTTACAACAAGAAATCAACGAATGCAACCCGGCTTGAAATAATAGAATAGACAATTGAAACAATCAAACAACAAAATTTTTACAAGCGTTCATACGTCAGCTACACTGTTCGTACTGTAAATTGCGTAACTCAAGAGCATATACTGCTCGTACTATAAATTGCCTGACTCAAGAGCATAAAAGCCTGCTTTCCGATAAGTAAGCAGGCGGCGGTAAAGGGAAATTCAAGTGCGAACAGTTGAAAAGCCTGTTTTCAGATTAGGTAGGCAGGCGGCGGTAAAGGAAATTAAAGTGTGAACAGTTTAAATCATCTTTCGGCAAAGAAACGATAGGCGTTGAGTGGGATTAGTTTTGCTTATTGTGTGGTTAGCCGGTTGCTGATTATTGTTTTTTTGCTGACGTAGCTCAATCGGTAGAGCAGCTGATTTGTAATCAGCAGGTTGCGGGTTCAAGTCCCATCGTCAGCTTTGGATTTTGGATTGTTTTTGCTTTAATTATTTTAGTGCCGTTGAAAACAACATCACGTATTAGTTGCATTTTGCAACAGAGTACGGACAAATGAAAATACGGGGGATTTCCCGAGTGGTCAAAGGGGGCAGACTGTAAATCTGTTGTCATCGACTTCGGAGGTTCGAATCCTCCATCCCCCAGTTGTTTGATTTGTAATTATTGTTTGGGCAAATTTTGTGTTTTATGATGTTGTGCTGTTTGTACTTTGATTTTTGTTTGTCCGTGCAAAGTTCAGAGTGAGCTATTGTTTTGCGGTTACTTTAACGAAATATCAAAGTAAATTTCGGTATAGGTAGAGTAAGATTATTTTTTTCAAGGCGGGTGTAGCTCAATGGTAGAGCCACAGCCTTCCAAGCTGAAAACGAGGGTTCGATTCCCTTCACCCGCTTTGCTGTGGTTTGCTGTTGTAGCTCAGTTGGTAGAGCACGTCCTTGGTAAGGACGAGGTCATGAGTTCGAATCTCATCAACAGCTTGCTCACTTACGTACCATTTACTCACTGCGTTTTGACCTCGTTGTTCAGAGCTAATATTGGTCGGTGGTTTGTTGCTTGAAATTTTTGGCGACGCCTTTGGGATATTGATCAAATTTGTTTTTACAATAAGATCACGGCAAACTCATAAACCGCAAAATTTGATCCGGTCAATGAAATTTTTTTCATAACTTGATTAAATTTTATAAAACGTGCGGTTGCCTGTTTAAACCGGAAACAGTAACATCGGCAAGAAAAACGTTGTGCGTAAGCGGAGTAACGATGTATAGAGTACAATCATCATGCAAGTTTTTCGTTTTATTTTCAGCTGTGATAGTTTGATTTGAGTTGAATTATTTCGGCTGGTGAATTTTGTAACGGTAATTTTTGTGTGTAGATTGTGTGAACCGTTGCGCTATTAAGGAGGTGAGCTGCCCGAGCGGGGTGGCAAGACACTGAATGCGAAGCGCACTCCCCACCCGGAGTCGGGTATAACTTTTAGAATTTAAGGAGAATATTGAAAAATGGCTAAAGAAAAATTTGAACGGACTAAACCTCACGTAAACGTGGGAACAATTGGTCACATTGATCATGGTAAAACAACTTTGACCAGCGCAATTCTTGCTGTCCAAGCGGCAAAAGGATTGGCTAAAGTCAAAAGTTACGCTGAAATCGCTAAAGGTGGTACAGTTCGAGACGCCACCAAAACAGTTACAATTGCCGTCGCTCACGTTGAGTATGAGACGGAAAAAAGGCATTACGCACATATTGACTGTCCCGGTCACGCAGACTTCATCAAGAATATGATCACCGGCGCCGCACAAATGGACGGTGCAATTCTTGTTGTGTCCGCTGCTGACGGAATAATGCCGCAAACCCGTGAACACGTTTTGCTTGCACGTCAAGTAAACGTTCCGAATCTTGTTGTGTTTCTTAACAAAGTCGATTTGCTTGACGATCCGGAGTTGTTGGAACTTGTCGAACTTGAGGTTCGCGATTTGCTTACCAAATACGAATTTCCAGGCGAAGAAATCCCGATTATTCGCGGAATTGCAGTTCAAGCTCAACAAAATCCGTCGGATCCGGAGAAATCGAAATGTATTTCTGATTTAATGGACGCACTCGACAATCATATCCCGGAACCAGCCCGCGAACAGGATAAACCATTCTTGATGGCAATTGAAGATGTATTTTCAATTGAAGGTCGCGGAACAGTTGCGACTGGTAGAATTGAACGCGGCGTCATCAAAGTCAGTGAAGAAGTTGAAATCATCGGATTCAGCGACGAGAAGCAAAAAACAGTTGTTACCGGTGTTGAAATGTTCAAGAAAGAACTTGATCAAGGTCAAGCGGGCGACAATGTCGGACTTCTGCTTCGCGGTGTCAAACGCGACGACATACAACGAGGTCAAGTTATCGCGAAACCGAATACAATTACGCCGCACACAGAATTTGAGGCTGAAGTTTACGTCTTGTCGAAGGACGAAGGCGGACGTTCAACTCCTTTCTTCTCCGGTTACCGCCCGCAATTCTATTTCAGAACAACTGACGTTACAGGGAGTTTGACATTGCTCGGCGACGCCGAAATGTGTATGCCTGGTGATAACGTCAAACTGAAAGTCGAATTGATTTCGCCGATTGCAATGTCAGAAAATGTTCGGTTTGCGATTCGTGAAGGCGGACGTACTGTCGGTTCTGGAGTTGTAACAAAAGTATTGAAATAGTTTATTGTCGGAATTGATTGTTATTTTGCGTAACAAAAATTGTTTTCAGGCAGTGAACACGTCGAGATACGATAATATTGCGGAGTCCGACCTAGAATATATTTAACAGAAATTAAAATTACTTCGGGTCGAACTCTGCAACTGTTTTATACGAAACATTATACTGTTCGGACTATAAATTGCGAGCTCAAGATCGTAAAAGCTTACCTTTCGATATGTAAGCAGGCGAAGGTAAAGGGAATTTAAAGTGTGAACAGTTTAAATAGCTCACTTTTGAAATTTCGGGAACCAATCTGATTTACCTAACTCGTAAATCTGTTTTTGTGTTTTTTTCACGTTGCCGGATTCTATGCTGCCCGTACTATAAATTTCGTGACTCAGAGTGTAAAAGCCTGTTTTCCGATAGATAAGCAGGCGGTGGAAAGGAAAGTTGAAGTGTGAACAGTTTAATTTGTGTTTAGTACGTTTTTGAATTTAATTTGTTTTTGTTAAATTATACAGGGGAGTAGTTTAGTGGCAGAACTGCGGTCTCCAAAACCGCTGGTGGGGGTTCGATTCCCTCCTCCCCTGTCAATTGCTTTTTTGAATATTTTTCGTTTTCAGAAATACGAAATAGGCACTGAATATTTTTCAAAATTTTACCCAACTCTTTCAAACTGCATTTTGCTTAAATCCTGCCGAAGTTGACAGAGTTTGATTGTGAATAACTTAAAATTTTTACGGATATAAATAACATGATTGACCTTATCAGAGAACTTTTTAGCTTCAGACGTTTCAAGCCTAGTCAAGGCGTTTATGCACGGCGTCTGACAGCTTTCGGCGTTTTTATACTTTTTGCCAGCGGCGCGTATCGGCTTTTTGTTACTGCACCGGTGCTGTCTTTTGTCAATCCAGACAACCAACAAATGGTTGCCGGAATTACTGCATTGGCAATTACTTTGTTTGGGGCATGGTTTGCGTTCAGACTTGTTAATTGGCCGGTTTTTGCTAATTTTCTTGCATCAGTTGAAGGCGAAATGGCAAAGGTTTCGTGGCCCAGTAGGGCGGAATTGTATTCGTCAACGGTTGTTGTTCTAACGTTGTTTGTGATTTTGGCAGCAATGATTTTAGTGTTCGATTTGTTCTGGATGACAATATTCAAATTAATTAAGGTTATCCCGTAAATATTTTTTCAAGTTTGGAAGTTTAGTTGCAAGGAGTAGTTCATGTTGGAATCGGAATTGGAAAATGGTAACGATGTTCAAGCAGAATCTCGCGTTGAAGAATCCGTAGAGCCGGTAGAGGTTGCGGCGTCGGATTCAGTTTCACCTGCGAAAATAAAACCTGCAAAAGGCGGCAACAAGAAAAAAACATCTTCCACAAAAAGAAAAACAAAAGAACAAGCTAAAGAAAATGTTATTGAAGATACCGCCAAAGATGAAAAAGTAGTTGAACCGGAAGTCCCCAAAGGTAAAGATTGGTATATTTTGAAAGTACAAGTCAACCGAGAAGATGCAATAAAAAAACATTTAGAACGGCGTATCAAAATTACAGGTTTAGAACAATATTTTGGTGATATTTTGGTTCCGACGGAAAAAGTTACGGAAATTCGTAACGAAAAAAAACGTGTTGTGAAGCGAAAGTTGTATCCGGGTTACGTTATGATTTATATGGAAATCAACGATGACACGTGGTATCTTGTAAGGGAAACGCCTGGTATCGGAGATTTCACTGGAGCAGTTGGTAAACCTACGCCGATGTTACCGCATGAAGTTCAACGCATACTTGCGGCAGAAAAAGAAGATCCCGCCGAATCGCCAAAACTAAAAGTCGGTTATAGCGTTGGCGACCAAATCAAAATTAAAGAAGGCAGTTTTGAAAGTTTAAGCGGAGTTGTTGACGCAATCGATTATACCAGCGGTCGCGTAACGGTAATAGTAAATTTGTTTGGCAGAAGTACGCCGGTCGAACTGGAATACTGGCAAATTGAGCAAAGTTCAGGTTGATGACAATTTGTACGGGCAGTTGACGTTGGTAAATAAAATGATAAAATTCCGACCCATTTGCAGATTTCAACAATACGGAATATTTGAGTTTTGTTAAGGAATTAGACCTTTTCGTTAACCTGTAGGAGACCACCCCTGACCCCTCCGAAGGATGGGAATAATTCCTCTCCTTCGAAGGCATCTTCTTATTCCCCTCCTTCGGAGGGGTTAGGGGTGGTTTCGGAGGAGTTAAAGGCGGTTTTTCGTTGTAGGTTTTTTGTTGTGTTGATGTATTTTTAGGTTAGAGAAAAGGTCTATTGTTTGTTGTTCGCAATTCCTAAAATTCCGTTTGTCCTCAAGTCCCTTACTAAAACGAAAACCAAAATTTAATTTTGAAGAGTAATTCAAGTATATTTGTGTAATTGAATAAGAATTTTCAGAAGTTTATAAACCTATAAATTGATTTTAAAATTATGGCAAAACAATTATTAGCTACAGTAAAGTTTCATTCTAAAGGCGGTCAAGCGACAGCTGCGCCTCCGGTTGGTACGGCGTTGGGAAAGTACGGATTGAATCTAGGTCAATTTGTACAACAGTTCAATGAACGAACAAAATCAGAGCTTGGAATGCGTATTCCGGTAGTAGTGAAAGTTTACAATGATCGCACATTTGAGTTGATAACAAAGACTCCGCATAGTGTTGATCTTTTGAAGCAGTCGGCAGGTATAGTGTCTGGCAGCGGTAACGTTCCGCGAGTTAAGGTTGGTCAAATAACAGTTAAACAAATTGATGATATTGCCGCAAAAAAAATGAAAGACCTCAATGCGCGAACACCTGAAGCGGCAAGAAATATTCTAGCCGGTACAGCAAGAAGTATGGGACTTGACGTTATCGAATGAGATTTTTTTGTATTTTCTAAATGTATTTTAGATTTCGACAACATAATGCGTTAAAGCAGATTTCTTGATAGATGAAATGAGAAATTTGTCGAATTCAAATGAGACCAATTTGAAAGTTACGAAAACAAAAATGACGAGAGTCATTAAAGCAGCGGAATAATTGAAACGAAAATTCGCGGTTTGGTTGTTCCGGTGCAAAACGGGAGAGGACATTGATGTAGGATGTCTTCATTAATTACCGAAAATTTTTCAATAATAAACTTATGGCAAAACGTTCAAAGCGTTATAGAAACGACGCGAAAAAGACCAGTAAAGTTCCGGTAACGTTGCCGGAAGCAGTTGATATCCTTAAACAGTTCGACACATTGAAATTTAATCAGAGTGTTGATATTTCTATTCGGCTTGGTATTGATCTGAAGCAATCCGACCAGAATGTTCGCGGCTCTATTGTGTTGCCGCATGGAATCGGTAAATCGCTGCGTGTTTGCGTGATTGCAAAAGGCGAGAAAGCTGATGACGCAAGAAATAGCGGTGCTGATGTTGTTGGCGATGCGGATCTTGTTGCCAAAATAAAGGACGGCTGGACGGATTTTGATATCTGTATTGCGACGCCTGACATGATGGGGTTGGTAGGACCGCTTGGTAAAGTATTAGGACCTCGCGGCTTAATGCCTTCGCCAAGAGCAGGAACGGTTACGATGGATGTTGCAAAAACAATCAATGAATACAAAGCAGGTAAAGTTGAAGTCCGCAACGATAAGTTTGGAATTATTCATTCTGTTGTTGGCAAGATCAAGTTTGACAAAACGCAATTGCTTGAAAATATAGAAGCTTTCCTGCAATATTTGCAACAAATTAAACCTGTCGGAGTCAAAGGGCAATTTATAAAGTCAATAACTTTATCCGGTACGATGTCTCCGGGAGTTAGCGTATTATTATCGTAACAAATAATCGGATACATTTTGGAATTTATACGTCAAAATTTTTGGAATCAATTTTCATGTAAATTGACGTGAAATATAATTCAAATGTAAACAGTTCAAATTTTCTGCTGTACACGTGTCGCGTAACGCGGTCAATTAACAGCGGACAAACAGGTTTGTCGAAAATCAGGTTCAGACGAGTTTAGAAGTTATAAGTCTGATAACCGTTAAACAATTCTACCGTATTACAGTAATCGGTTTAAAACTTTGAAATAAAATGAGTAAATACGTTAAACAGTTAATTACAAAAGAAATTAGGAACCGGCTTGATGGTGCCAATTACCTTATGCTTGTCAACCTAACCGGTATAGATGCAAATGTGAATAAAGATATTCGCGCGAATTTAGCACGTAAAGGTATCAACTTGATGGTCATCAAAAATAGTCTTGCAGGTCGTGCGGCGGATAATACGTCTCTTGCATCGGCTTTTAAGAATTTGACCGGTGCTAACGCAATATGTTGGGGAGCGTCTGATATTGTCGCGCTTGCAAAGGAATTAGTTGCCCTGACAAAGGGTAAGGATACCAAAGGATTCGAGATCAAAGGCGCAATACTTGATGGAGAAACATTTGACGCGGCGCAGGCAACTGAAATAAGTAAATGGCTCACACGTGAAGAACAAATTTCTGTACTTGTTGGTCAAATTGTCAGTATTGGTGCGATGCTTTCAGGTCAAATTATTTCTGTCGGCGGAGCAGTTGCAAGTCAGATTGCGAAAGTCGCGGAGAAAGAAAATAGTGAATCAGCGGAGTCTCAAACGGAATCCGAAGATAAGTAACGATTTTTCGTTACAAAAAAATAAGCAGGTTGCTACGCTGGTGGTGGCGCAGCCGGATACTGTTAATGCCGAAAGGCAACTGGAGCTAATCAGAATTGATGAGTGATAGTTTTTTTACCACAAAGAAAATACGTTGTTTGTAGTCTGTATTTTACATTTCGTATTGGCGGGCTGCATTTCCTACATTTGTTTCAATCTGTTCACAGATACTTTGCGATGCTCGTGTTTTTTTTCGACACGTGTAATCTGTTGGACTGGTTGTTACGTTTATAACCAATTTTAATTGCGTTTTAAAACGCACAATTCGAAAGGGAGAATTTAATGAGCGAGACAAAAGAATTTCCAGCCGTAATCAAGGAACTTGGCGACAAGATCGTCGCTTTAACTTTGAAGGACGCGAAAGCGCTTAGCGATTATTTGAAGGAGGTTCATGGTATTGAACCTGCATCGGGCGGTGCTGTAGTTGTTGCAGCTTCATCCAGTAGTGCCGGTGGTGAAGGCGGCGGCGAAAAACCAGAAGAAAAAACTGAATTTGATGTATTTCTTGAAGGTTTTCCACAAGAAAAAAAGGTTGCTGTTATCAAAGTGGTCAAAGGCGCAACAGGCGGCGCTTTAACCGAATCGAAAGCTCTTGTTGAAAGCGCACTAAACGCACCAGCCAAAATCAAAGCCGGTCTGTCAAAAGCAGACGCTGAAAAACTCAAGAAAGAACTCGAAGAAAGCGGTGCAAAAGTAAGTATAAAATAAAACGTCAAATTTCTTACGTTAATTGTAAACTTGACGATTTGCAACGTATCGTTTTCGTTAAAATATTGCAGATAATTTCACGCGTAGATATTTTGCACACAGATAAATTTTCGCATAGCTGGAAATAAAAAACGATGTAACGATGTAGGGACGCGCAATACCGCGTCCCTCGTTGTTTTAAATAGTGAATCGGATAGTTCTGTTGTTCAATATTAGACCTTTTCTCTAACCTAAAAATACATCAACACAACAAAAAACCTACAACGAAAAACCGCCTTTAACTCCTCCGAGACCACCCCTAACCCCTCCGAAGGAGGGGAATAAGAA
>JAITDV010000141.1 GCA_031282385.1 Planctomycetaceae bacterium
CTAACCCCTCCAAAGGAGGGGAATAAGAAGACGCCTCCGAAGGAGGCGAATAAGAAGAAGCCTCCGTCGGAGGCGAATATTCCCCTCCTTCGGAGGGGTCAGGGGTGGTCTCCTACAGGTTAGCGAAAAGGTCTAATACAGAAAAATGAATGTTCGTAACCGCTACTGAATAATTACAAATTATTTTTTATATTTCACATTAACTACAACTATAACTTATAACTACAAACTTTTCACATCGTATGTTACATCGAAAACAAAAATTAAAAATTAGCAATAATGAAATTGATAATGCAGATTCGGTTGAAATATCAGTTGTTTCGCCGGCGTTGAATGAGGCGGAAAATCTTTCTGTTTTTGCGGAAGCGGTTTCGGCGGAGTTGGCAAAAATTACTGATTCATGGGAAATTATTTTTGTTGATGACGGAAGTTCGGACAACTCTTTGGAAGTGTTGCGTGAATTACATTACCGTGAGGAACGAATTAAAGTTCTGCGTTTATCGCGTAATTTCGGCAATCAAGCGGCAGCTTCGGCAGGGTTGAAATTTTCTCGCGGCGATGCTGTGATTGTGATGGATTCAGATATGCAACATCCGCACGAGTTAATACCCGAAATGGTACGGCTTTGGCGTGAAGGTTATCATAACATTTACACAACCAGAAATTACGGCGCAGAAACCGGACAACTTAAACGCCGTACTTCGTCTCTATTTTCAAAAGTGTTGAATTATTTTTCCAATCTTTCGTTACCGAATGGACTTTCTGATTTCAGGCTTCTTGACCGTAAAGTTGTAGATTGTATTAACGCGATGGAAGAAAGCTCACGTTTTTTACGGGCAATGATTTTTTGGCTTGGTTTCAAACAAATCGGTATTCAATTCACAGCCAAACCGCGTTTCGCAGGAAAAACGAAATTTTCAATTGATAAACTTGTCAAACTTTCCATAGACAGCATCACAAGTTTTTCTATTTCTCCGTTGCGAATGATTTCATATTTTGGTTTGTTTGTTGCGTTGTGTAGTATTCTTTATGCTGGTTATGTTATTTATGAGGTGTTTTCGTCGGGAATTATAACGCCCGGGTGGCCTACATTAATAGTTACGGTTTTATTTCTTGGTGGAGTTCAAATCATGTCGATTGGTGTTGTTGGCGAATATATTGGCCGCATTTACACGGAAACAAAACGGCGACCGTTATTTGTCGTTCAAGAAAAAATTGGCTTTGATATTGAAATCAAAGAACGTGAATCGGATGACTTTTTGAATAATGACAACATCGCCAATAGAATAAAAATTGCATGACAACACCCATGAATAACATTATCAAACTCATCATTAATGCCGATGATTTTGGTTTTTCACCATCTGTCAACTCGGCGATTTTAAGCGGCGCGATTGCCGGTAATATCACTGCCGCAAGTCTCATGGTTAATATGCCGTTTGCGGAAGAGGCGGCGAAAAGCGTCCAGAATTATTGTAACAATAATTACAACGCATTAAGCTTGGGATTACATTTTACAATCACAAGCGGCAAACCTGTTTCCAAACCGTCGGAAATTCCGTTATTAATTGATTCGCAAGGATTATTTCGGTTTAGTTTTTTTGGATTGTTACGAATGTTGCGGTCAAAAAAAAGAGAGCAATTTTTACGGCAAATTCAAATTGAATTTTTTGCCCAAATGGAATTGATGAACAATTTCGTAACAAAATATCGGCTTCGTTTTGATCATCTTGATTCACATCAACATATTCACGTAATTACCGGTATTTTTGATTTGTTGAAAAAAGAATCCGATAAACGGAATTTATCATTGCGCATACCGCGAGAAATTTTCGGCGGATTCAAAAGAATAATCAAACGATTTCATGCTTGGTTTCCGCAAGGTTTCATCAAACGCGCAATCCTCAACCATTACTTGAAATCAACAAAACAAAACATCGGATATTTTGGAATACTTGAAAGCGGCAAGATTGACGAATATTCGTTACAAGAAATTCTCCGTGTGATTGAGACAGACAATTTTCATTTTGACCAATACGAAATCAATATTCATCCGTCTGATTTTTCAGTTGCGCAAAAAGACGAATTATTATGTTGTTCGGCGGGCGATTACAATTTTCACAATTCGCAAAACCGCACAAAAGAATTGCAAACAATACAAAACAAAAATTTTCAAACCATAATCAATAAACATAAAATTAAATTAACAGGATTCACAACAGATAAACTTCCATATTAGACCTTTTCGCTAACTCCTCCGAGACCACCCCTGACCACCCCTGCCCCCCGAAGGAGGGGAATAATTCGCCTCCATCGAAGGCGTCTTCTTATTCCCCTCCTTCGGAGACCTCTTCTTATTCCCCTCCTGCGGAGGGGTTAGGGGTGGTCTCGGAGAAATTAAAGGCGGTTTTTCGTTGTAGTTTTTTTGTTGCGTTGATGTATTTTTAGGTTAGAGAAAAGGTCTAATAGACTAAATATGAAAGAAAAAAAACGAACATTAAATTCATCTAACGATTTTTTACCTAAGACGGCTGCGATTTGGTTTTGGTCGGTGGTTAGTTTTTTTTCGATAGTGTGGATAATTTTGCCGACGTTGTTTCACTCGTGTTATCGCGGCGATGTTATTGAGCTTCAATTTGTTGCTAAAGAATGGGTACTTGCAACTCGAAAACATCCAATGTTACCGGCATGGATTCTCGAAATAATCAACATACTTACCAATCGTGCATTTGCCGCTCCGTTTATTGCTTCACAAATTTGTGCAGTTATTGCTCTTTGGTCAATCTGGAGTTTTGGACGAAAAATCTTGTCTGAAAAATTTGCCCTAATAGCTGTTATTGCATCGCTACCGTATTGGTTTTTCACAATAGAATCTATCAAGTACAATCAAAATATTGCTCTCATCGCATTCTGGTCTCTTTCAATCTATCTTGTTTTTCAAGCGTTTCAACTCAACAAATTATCATCTTGGGCATTAGCCGGCGTATCGTTGGGTTTAGCTTTCCACGCAAAATATACAACAATACTTCTGGTTTTTTCAATACTTTGCTTTATGACTGCGCAACAAGATACACGAAAATATTGGAAAGAAAAAGGATTTTATTTGATGTTTTTTATTGTTTTTTTAATTTTTTTGCCGCATTTAATTTGGTTATACATGGACGATTTTTATCTTTTCCGATATGTACAAAACCGGGTTAAAGCGACGAATTTGATTTATCATTTGATATATCCTTTACGTTTTTTAGTTAATCAATTTTTTTATTTAATTCCAGTTATTTTAGTTCTTATTCCGTGTTTTGATTGGTCGGAAAAGTGGAAGCGATACAAAAATTGCTTTAAAATCCGACGGCATAAAAACACCGAAACAAATTTGCCGATAGATAATCAAAGACGACAAATTGACGAAATTTCAAATGTGAAATGTTTTAGAAATATTGAAAAATATAAAGAGAAAATTGCAGAACGTTATTTATTTTGTTGTATTTTTATTCCTACTTTTATATATGTTGCAATTGCGCTGTGTGGCGGAATACGTTTAACAACAGATTACGGCGCAATATGTTGGATGTTCTTTGGCATTTGGGTACTTTTGAGGTTTCAGACAAAAGAAACGCCTAATATTTTTTTGCGGACGATGACAATGTTGTTTTTTGTTGAAGTTGTTTTGATTGTAGCTTTTTTTGTTCAAGCTTTGTCGTCGCCGTATATTTTAGAGACTCCGCGTAAAGTTCATTTTCCAATGCGTGATCTTGGCGCCGCGTGTGACAAAATTTGGGATAATTATTATTCGACGCCGTGTACTTATGTTGGCGGAGATTGGCGTATTGCCGGAAGAGCTGCTTATGCTATGAGAAATCGCCCAAGTGTTCATTTCTACTACTGGTCAAAAACTGAATCCGACAATGTTAAACCGACAAGCACTTGGTCAACAGATTCAGATATAAATCAAAAAGGCGGAATGATATTTTGGGGTATTTCAGAAAACAACGGATCCGACAAATACGTGCCTGATTGGTTACACAAATTTTTTCCCAAAGCTAAAGTTATTCCCGATCCAATTATCTTACCTTACAAAACCAGAGCAAAAATACCGCCAATAAAAATCGGCATTGCCATTATTGAGCCGAATAAATAAATTACCAATTGTAAATTTCCGTATGTTCCTTATCAAAAGTGTAATCTCTGCTAATTTATTTTTACATAGATATTTTAAACTGTTTATACCAGACCTTTTTTCTAACCTAAAAATACATCAACGCAACAAAAAACCTACAACTAAAAACCGCCTTTAACTCCTCCGAGACCACCCCTAACCCCTCCGAAGGAAGGGAATAAGAAGACGCCTCCGAGGGAGGCGAATAATTCCCCTC
>JAITDV010000149.1 GCA_031282385.1 Planctomycetaceae bacterium
TTTTTTGACTCGTAACGACAATAAAAAAAGCAGTGGAATTTTTTAAATACAGAACAAACGGAATAACGGAACAAACGAAATTTTACTTCCTTCATTTCCGTTTGTTCTGTTTTTCCGTCTATTCCGTATTAAAAAATAGAACAGTTCATTTCGTTTCTTTTTTTAGGTTTGGGAAACAAGTGAACTTGTAAAGCAGGTTGCCTTTGACTTCGTAATAGGGAATGATTTGAACATCGGCGCTTTCCGGATCGTCAACGGAAAAATGTAACGGTTGACCTTCCACCGGTTTGAGTTTTTGCAAAAATTCCTCTGCCGTGAATTTGAAATGAATAACGCCTCTGCCGCTACAGGCATAATCTGTTATCACCGCCAACAAAATCGGTCCATACTCAATTGCGTAAGCATTCTCAAAACCGCGTTCAATTCCCGTATATTTTGTCAACCGCAATTCCATCGGCAATTTGAATTGTATCTCATCGTTATTGTTCCATGTTTGCTCCAATGTAACATATTGACCGGACTTTCCGGTTGTTTGTAATTTTCCGTTGACAAAAATCTCCATCGGTTTTGCAGCCCACGACGGAACACGAATACGAATTTTTGACTTGGTTGGTTTTTTTAACAATAATTGTAATTTCACGTCCGGCTTTTCCGGAAATTCCGTTTGCATGTTCAATGTTAAATCCGTATCGTCTTGTTTCCAAGTGATCGTGGATTCATTGAACAAGTCCACATAAATTCCGTCGGGCGCAATTTTATACAAAAATTCCGGCAACGCCCCAAGCATTCGCGTTCCTTGACCTTCGCAACAGGTATTCCGCATGTTATCGTTGGCGGTATGTTTCGGCGCAATAAGATAAGCGGTATAAAGAATGTCGCCGTTTTCGCACTGATTAGCGGCAACAGCGTTGTAAATACTCTTTTCAATTTCGTTGGCAAATTTTTCTTCATCAGGATTCAGTAACCTAAACTGCTGATTGAGAAATGCCCAAAACACATTGCCGCATAGTTCGCCGGTATTTTTCCGCAAGTAATAGCTTTTTGCAGGAAAAAATGCACCTTCGCAAATTGCAATTGTTCCGCCAATATGTTCAAAATCGTTATAAAAAATATCCCATCCGCCCATTGCCGCATTCAGGTATTTTTTATCGCCTGTAACATAATACATGTCCATATAAGCGTTGAGCGGATTGAGGAGATAAGAATGCGGACGATCATAAGGATAACTGTTGATCGCCGACGAATCACGGGCGGCGAGTTGGGCAAGCCAATGATTCTGTTGAAAATATCGTTGCAACACCTGAATATCCGCCGGCACTCCAACCGGTGTTTCAAGATATAAGCGCGAACTTGGAATCATTCCTTGCACGCCGAAAGAAGCGTGAAACAACATTTCCGGCAAATACGGCGAATTATTGAACCAGTCGTTTGCACGGCGTGCCATGCGGAACGCTTTATCGTTACCGGCAATTCCCGTATCAATAAGTCCCGTCGTGAACCACGACCGCGCGTACGCGCCTTCTTCGCCGCCTTCAAACATGTTGCGTTCGGGAAAACCGTACGAATAACCGCTCGGTTCCACACAGTTGTCAATTTCATCAACCAATTCGTTCACCCAACGCCGCAATTCTTTGCTCTCTTGCCAACGAAGTTGATTGCCCGCACCCATCAAAAATCGACCGGCATTGGAACCGCCAAGAACTCGCAACCAAGGTGAATTATCGTCGGGACGATAATCACGTTTGGGCGGAACAGGTTTTCCGGCACGCTCACGGAAATCACGAGCCATGTCGCTTACGGTGAAACCGTTCAATAGATAATTTTCGTTGCGTTTAAGCAATGTTCCGAAAAATCCGCCGACGGTAATTCCGTTGCGCGGAGTTGTCAAAGTCGGAGTGATACGTTGCCATGTTTCCGGCGCGGTAACATTTTCAGGATGGTCAAAGTGCGCGAGTTCACCGTCGCCGCGTCGCGGACGCAATAAATCATGTTTACCGAGATTGCCCTTAAAAGAATCGGAAAGATTACAACCTTCCGCAACATCCTTGCCGTTGGAAATCACTTCAAATCTCCATAATCGGAAACTCCAATTTCCTTTATTGATTTCCGGTTGCTTCACCACCGTAAGACGCACATACCGCGCAACAGGAACATCGCCAACAGGTTTGAATGTTTCAATTTTATGGGCAAATTTTCCATCGCAATCTTTTTCCGTGTGGTCAAAAAACAATTGCGGCGATTTGAATTCGGAATCGTTTTCTTTGGCTGTTTCAATTTTGAACCGTTGCGGAAATTGGATACGCGAATTGGGGTTGCCAGCCCAGCCGTTATTCTGAATATCGGGAAACAATTTGATCTCGTCAACCGGAAAATCTTTTCCGAGATCAATCTGTATCCAAACCGAAGTTGTGCTGAAATTTATCGGCGGCGATTGATAACCGTTGTAGTGAGCGGAGTGTGCGGCAACACGTTCAATGCCAAGCGGTCCACCAACAAGATCAGGAACTTGTGCAGAAATAAACGACGGAAAAATAAATGCAATCACCGCGATTACATTGGTCAAAAAATTTTTCAATATTATGTTCATAGTTTTTTTTGTTTGTTAAAGGTTTGTCCGCGAATTTACACAAATTTATCACGAAAAAAAATAGTGAAATTTCGTGGATAAAATATTTTCAATTGGAGGTATTCTATTTGTACTATAAATTGCGTGACATGAAAACGTGAAAGCCTGCTTTCTGATAAGTAAGCAGACGGCGGTAAAGGAAAATTAAAGTGAGAACAGTTTAAATATTGTTTGCACCGGCAAATAAAAGACGGGCAACAATTGCGTTCTTATGGTTTTAACAGAATTAACAAAAGTTTCATAATTGACATGTTTTGTAATTTGTAAATTCTGAGAATTATATCAATTTTGTGTCATTAAAATAGACAGTTACTTCAAATCAAACTGAAATGTATTTTTTCCCCGAACAACAACTGCTTCAAGCGGTGATTGATCCGGTTGTCCATATTTTTCCGGCAAAACTGATACTCGTTGTGGAATACGGGTTCCCTTGCGAATATCTTCTGGAGTTGTTTCCGGTGTGAGTGGTTTGCCGTTGTCGTCCATCGCAACTATTTTAGTTACGGAAACACGGTAATCTCCGACAACTGCGCCGGCTTTTGTTGTTCCGGGCGTTACCAACGTGAAAGTTCCATCCGCTTGAGTTGTCCCGACGGCGGCGAAACCATTGGTTTTTTTGGGGTGAAAAACAATTTGTGCGTCCGCAAGCGGTGAGCCGTTGAACGTAACATGCCCCGTTACACTTTCAACCTGTCGGCTACTATTGCTGCAACCGGAAAAGCAGACCAATAATGTCAACAACAACAAAAGTGTGAACAAATTTTTGATAACAATATTACTAAACATTTTTATACTCCTTAATTTTTTGATTGTTTTGGAAATCTCTAATAATTATTTTTTAAAGATTCACCGGATTGATTTTGTTGCGTAAAATACTCTATCAGTAACCTTATTTTCAATCTAATTTTTTTGATGAAACAACCTAAGCAGCCTATTGATTCCCCAAAACCAACTTTATTACCTTATTGAACATTTTTAATGAGGTAATAAGGTTAAGATACTTTTTTGATATTTTTGCTACTGAGGTTGTTTTTGTTAATAAAATCAGGTCGAAAATAATATTGTGAAAATTTCATTTCGATCACTTGGAAAATATCAAACATAAACCTAGCGCAGTATCTTAAAACGACGGTACTGTTTCATCACCGAATGCGGTTCCGAGTGCGCCGATAACGCCGTAAACACTTTGTTTGCCGCATCCGAACCACATTTGCCAAATATCTTTACTTGGGTCGCCGTAACTGATTGTGTTACTGAGAAAGTGGACGGAAGCGTCCGCCATCGCAACATTTGCCCCGCCAGTGTGATAACTGCTTAACGAAACGTAAACGTGACCATTGGGCGTATAATCCATTGTTCCGGCAACACAGGAAGGCGAGTTAGGAGGTAAAAAAGAATGAAAACCGCTCAATACAGTAATTCCATCGCCCCAGAGATAACCGGCAAATCCGACGCTTCCCCAGTTATTGTCACTGCGAATCCGTCCATTGATTGTCGAACTTAGACACCATGCAGGAGTTGCTGTCCAATCGGAGGACGTCCGACCGGCAATATCGCCGCGTTCACGTTTATTACGTGACGACACGTCCCCCTCAACATTGCCAGAACCATTGAGAACTTCTCCGAATAGTAAAGTGTTGCTTGCGCCGTCTGTAATAAACGCAAAATTTCGTCCATTAGCGCGTGAAAAACAACCACGATGGTAATATGGTCGGTCTTGATAATTTTTGCCTGCTGTACCAGCTTGCCCCCAGTCACTTGCAAAATCGCCAACACTGGCGCGATAACTTCTTCGGGCAATGTTACCAGGCGCGGGTTCTTTCGCTTTTCCGTCGGACGGGCAAATTAAAAAAGAAATCCGTGTTTTCCAGGGAATGTAATTTTCATCCCAAGGATAAGCTCCAAAAGAGGGGTAATTTGTTGTTCCATTAATGTCGCATACAGTTCCGCCTGCTGCCATTGTGGCGTGGAGTGCGGATTGTTCGGTAAACGGCAACAGTAAAACCGTCCAGCTAATCCGATCAGCCAAACCAGTTCCCAATGGCGGAAACGAATCATGAGTATCATGGTAATTGTGACTGGCAATTGCCCATTGTTTCAGATTGTTTGTACACTGCATTCTCCGCGCTGCCTCACGCGCTGCTTGAACTGCCGGTAATAGAATAGCGATTAACACGCCGATAATCGCAATCACCACAAGAAGCTCGACCAATGTAAAACCAGGCTTTGCAGAACCAAAAAGCCTTGAGAATTTTGAAAAAAAAGGTTGAAAAAAAAGCCTACTTCCAACTTTTGTTTTCAATCCTTTTCTATAAATTGCCCCCCCCCCCCCCATTTTAACATTTGGTTTTTCGCAAAAAATTCTGCAAAAAAACCGACGAACCATTTCATTAAATTTTTCATAGTCATACTCCTTCTTTTACAAAGTTTCAATGGAATAATTGCGATTCGCTTACTGCAAACAAACAGTAACAAAACACATCGCAATTGAACAGACCTTTTCTCTAACCTAAAAATACATCAACGCAACAAAAAACCTACAACGAAGAACCGCCTTTAACTCCTCCGAGACCACCCCTAACCCCTCCGAAGGAAGGGTCAGGGGTGGTCTCCTACACAGGTTAGCGAAAAGGTCTAATATGCTCCACAGCCTACACAAAAAAGAAAAAAGTGTCAATAGAGCATTCTAAAAAATTAGGTCAAACGCAAAAAACATAACTCGCAATACACTGTTCGTACTAAAAATCGCTTTTACGCTTCAGTCGCAGGATTCTATTGTTTAAAAAAGGGGTTAGGGAATAAATTGCAAAATTCAAAAGAGTAAAAAGTTGCTTTCCGATAGGTAAGCAGGTAGCGGCAAAGGAAATTTAAAGTGTGAACAGTTTATAAGCATGTTCGGTATATTATTTCAAAAAATCTTTGTACAACAAGCTTGGTTGGATGCCGGTGTTATTTTGATATTTTCCATTTTTGTATTCATTGTAGTTGCCTTGAATCGTGTGATAATAAATTTGACAAATTTCAACAAACGGATAAATACGAATCGGTTGAATACATTGGATCTCCAATGTCCAGAATCCTGAAAATCCGACATCACCGAACCCCGCCGTAACATGAACATACAAACCAAGCCTCCCAACCGATGAACGCCCTTCAAGCATCGGTATGTAGTTCCGCGTTTTTGTGTACTCAACCGTGCGACCAAGATACAACCGGTTCGACTCAAGCACAATTCCATCTTCATGAATTGCCAAACGCTCCGTTTGATGACGCGCCCGCATGTCCAACACTGGATCAGTGTAAATCATCAACTCGTTGTGTAATCGTAAATTGTAACTGTTCGGATTAACCCGCTTCGCATCAAACGGATCAATCTCAATATTACCATTATCAATCTCTTTCAATATCTCCAAACCAGAAAGTATCATAATTTATTCGTTTTGTTTATTTGTTAAACTGTTCACACCTTAAATTTCGTTTACCTTTGTCTGATTACTATCGGAAATCAAGGCTTTTATGTTTTGGAGTCACACAATTTATAGTACGATCAGTATATGGTTATTTGTTTTGTGAAGTTGTCTGAACGATAATTTTTACGGCTGGTATTGCGGTATTTTTTTGTTTAGCCTTTCAACAAGACAAAGTTTTCCGTTGCTGCCGCCAATTAATCCGGCGTATCCAAGTATGGGTCTTGTCCCATTGAGTGTTGCATTTTTTTTCGTTCTTTTTCGTAGTATAGCATTGTTTTTCTGTTACGAAAACTATTTTTCTCAACTTTGCGTTGTGCTTTTTGGAACACCGTCAAATATTTTTGTCCGAATTTTTTGTGAGGATATTTCAAGCCGTAATTTTTATATTTTCGAGCAACTTTAGGTCCGTACGCTTTTTCAATCAAATGATCTTCAAGAGACAAATATTGTCTGTACGTTCCTGGATCGCCTTGTCTTCCGCAACGTCCGATTAATTGTCGATCAATTCTTGCCGATTCGTGCATTTCTGTACAAATAACATGCAAACCGCCCAACTCGACGATTTTATCAGTAATTTTTATATCTGTCCCGCGTCCAGCCATATTTGTTGAGACGGTAACTTTTCCTTCTTCTCCTGCTTTTGCCACAATTTCCGCCTCCGCCTCAATATGATACGCATTCAAAATCTGATGCTCTATACCCGCCGCTTCCAACGCCTGCGAAAGAATCAACGACTTGTCAATTGTCCGCGTTCCGATTAATATCGGACGACCAATCGCGTGAATCTCAATAATCTCTCGAACAATACCTTGCCATTTAGCGGGTTCTGTTGCGTAAATACGAGTCGGCAACTTAACTCGTTTAGGCGGTCGATTGGTCGGCACCGGAATCACCTTACAACGATAAATTTTAGCAAGTTCATTTTTCGACGCTGCGGCTGTACCGGTCATGCCGGCAAGGTTATCAAACCGTAAAAAATAATCTTGCACTGTAACACGCGCAGCTTGACCCGTCGCAATAGTTACTTCAACATTTTCACGCGCTTCAATTGCTTGATGAATACCATCCCGCCACTTGCGACCTTCACCCAAACGTCCGGTAAATTCATCAACAATAACTATTTCACCATCACGAATAACATAATGTTCATCACGGCGATATTCACGTTCAACCTTAATTGCACGTTGAATAAACTCATAGATATTGAACAAACCTATGCTGTCCATCGCGTCAGGTTTTTTCAGCGATCTTACTTTTGCACGTCCTTTGGCAGTCAACGTAATTGTCTTTTTCTCATGATCAAATTTATAATCAACTTCATCCATAAATTCACGTGCGTGTTTGGCACTCCATTTATAACATTCTACATCGCGTTTTTCTTCTTCTGTCGGCAAGGCACTAATTACTAACGGCGTACTTGCTTCATCAATCAAAATACTATCAGCTTCGTCAACCAACGCAAAAAACGGGGCACGTTGAACAGGTTCATCGTTCTTATCTTTATTCTGCAATTTATCGTTCAACATTGCACCAATAAAATCCCTTTCACCGTCTTTGATTTTTCGTAACAAAAGTCTGTCCCGCAAAAAATCAAATCCAAATTCTTTGGCAGTACCGTAAGTAATATCGCAATTATATGCAATTCTTCTTTGGTCGGGTTGCATTTCGGTTTGAATTACGCCAACATTGAGACCAAGAATATTGTAAATCGGTTTCATCAATTCGGCATCACGATTGGCAAGATAATCATTGACAGTAGCAAGCAACGCACCTTTACCGGTAAGAGCATTTAAATATAGAGGCAATGTAGCAGTGAGAGTTTTTCCTTCGCCGGTTTGCATTTCTACAATTGAACGTTTGAACATTGCAATTCCGCCAAGTATTTGTACATCAAAATGCCGCATATTTATGGCTCGCCGTGCAGCTTCTCGAACAAGCGAATAAGCTTCAGGCAAAACACTCCACGCAGTTTCGCCGCTGCGAATACGGTAACGTAAAGACAAACTTTCCTTGCGAAGTTCGTGATCGGACAATTTCATTTGTCGCTTTTCAAGCCGATTGATACGATCAAGAATAATTGACCAACGCGCAAGACATCCAGAAACCGTAAACGGAATAAAAGAATTAATCAATTTACTAATGCCCGAAGGTATTTTATGAGAAACCATACGGCGAAATTATCTATTAAACGTTCTTACTTGAATTTTGGATAACTTGTACAAATTTATTTATCAAAAAGTTACCTTTATACTGTTCATACTTTAAATTTCTTTTACCGCCACCTGCAAAAAAAGAAAAGCGAATTTTCAATTACGATGAGTATATTTTCATGAATTGATTCAAACTAGCACATAGATCATTTGCAATTTGTGTTAATTTGCGGTTAAAATTAGTTTTTAGGTAATATTTCAGTGGATTTAGTTTTGAGTTAGTTGAACAATAAATCTATTTTTAACCGCGCTAGCGGCAGCATTGTCAGTCCAGTGTAGTGAATAATGCCGCCTTGCAGAACTTAGGAATGCGGAGGCAATCTACCAGCGGTTACGCTGCACTTCACCTCCGGTTATTCATGATGTTGTCCACACGGGACTTGCAATGAAAAATCGATCTGATAATACTTACATTACTCATTGACCTTGCCTTAAAAAAACGAAAATTCCACTGAAATATTCGTTGTTAGAAGTTGCCCATAATAGACCTTTTCTCTAACCTAAAAATACATCAACGCAACAAAAAAACTACAACAAAAAACCGCCTTTAACTCCTCCGAGACCACCCCTAACCCCTCCTTCGGAGGGGTCAGGGGTGGTCACCTACAGGTTAGCGAAAAGGTCTAATATTCAACGTAACAAAAATAAACGGTTGTTTACCAGATTCTTAAAGATGGTTCCAATTCTATGTCTGTTTTTTCCAAAATACGGTCTTGGACTAATTGAATCAAACGTTTTATATCGTCAACAATACTTCGTCCCGTATTTTTGTTATCGTTGTTATTTTGTTCTATGACAATGAAATTAGAATTTTGTTCGCTAATCATTGCGTTACCGATTCGCGTACCTTTGAGATTTACTTGTTCAATCAAATCACTCGCAGAAGTTCCGGTTTTTGTGCTATTGAACGCCATTACAGTGCGTAATTCGCTGAAGGGTTGCTGTGATTTCCGCACGATCCAACATTTCTGCATCCGCTTCGATAACTCCGACACATCTCCCAACTCCAATCGAAACGTTGCCTCAAGAATAACTCCCGTGTCAAGACTGCTTGACCTGTATCCGAAAGTAATTTCTCCCTTTGATAACGTAGAAATCGTACCATCAAGATTCGCAACTCGTACACTCTCTACCCATTGTCCGATATTATCATTGCTCGTACCGGCGTTGTCGCAAAGCACTCCGCCAACTGTTCCCGGTATTCCAATCAATCCCTCAATTCCACCAAACCCGTCAGTAACCGCTTGCGTAATAAGCTGTACCAACTTAACACCGGCTCCAGCAGTTATAAATGGTTCGCCGAATACGCCTGAATTAATCCCGCAAAACGCAGGTTTGTTAAGCGAAATAACTATACCCGCAATCCCATTGTCCGGCACAATAACATTCGATCCCGTACCAATCACACGTACCGGCACATTTTTATTACAACAAAACTCCAGCAACGATAATAATTGCGACTCCGATTCCGGTTCGGCAAAATACTCTACCGTACCGCCAACACCTAAACGCGTATAATCTGCCAAACATACATTTGACCGAATAAATGATCGAAATTCTTCCATCGCATAATCTCCAATTCAGTAAACCTTTTCTCTAACCTAAAAATACGTCAACGCAACAAAAAA
>JAITDV010000091.1 GCA_031282385.1 Planctomycetaceae bacterium
TTTGCACTTCAGAATAACAATCTGGAGTAACTGCTAGATGCGAAAAATAATCAATTGCTTTTCGCAACATATTTCCACCATATCTTGTATTAGCGGCAATTTTTGACATAACAAAATCAGCTTGATTTAATTTTGCTCCTTGACTGTTAATTCTAATAAAAATTTCTGTTACTTCATCAATAGTTAAATCTTTATCTAAAGTTATTACACCAATTGAACGATTTTTTATACCCAATAATTGGGTGATTTTTTTATTGAGTTCTGTCGGCGAGATTATATCCTTGTTTTCTGTACAATAATTTTGTATAAAAGAATATGAGTCAAATTCACTTGTAAATAATTCTGAAATATCAACAATCCATTTTTTATCCTTTAAAATTGCGATATCTTGAACTTTAAACATTTCCTCATCTTCTTTAGCCAAAGGATTAAAAGCAATTTTTATTGCTTTCTTTTCAAATTTTACATTTGTTACATCAATTCCTAAAATTGCGGTCATTAAAGCAGTTGTCCTTTGTTGTCCGTCTATCATTATTTTTTCACCTTGAGATGTTTTTCCATTTTTCAACGTCATATTGGGACTTTGCGAAATAATTAAATATCCTGTTGGATAACCAGTATAAAGAGAATCAATTAAATCTCTCACTTGTTTTGGTTTCCACACAAAGGGACGTTGAATTTCAGGAATAACAATTTCCTTTGATTTGATAAAATGTAAAATTTGTTCAACACTAAAATTTGAAACAGAATATTTTTCTGCCATGGTTTTTTTCTCCTTACAAATAAATGAGAGCTCTTTCAAAGAAACACAATCTCATAACAATCTGTACAAAGTACATGTCTTTTTAGAACGAATATGGTTCATATTCCAAGATCGTTTTTTCTTTGTCAAATAATTTCAAATGTGATATGACCAGTTTCACAACTTGAAACACGAATTTACTCTAAACTGTAATTTCTTGCAACGTGTTACTTTTACAATTTCTTGTCCTAATTTCCTCCAACAATTTTTCCATCACCGCCTCTACCGCAATGACGCCGAGTTCGCCATCTTTTCTACTTCTCAGCGCAACGGTATTTGATTCGGCTTCTTTTGCGCCGACAACCGCTAAATAGGGAACGAGATCAAGTCTTGTTTCACGGATTTTGGCGTCGAGTTTTTGTTGCGCAAATCGGCGGTTGTGCGGATGTTTTGGTTGAGGAGTTTTTATTCAAAAATATCTTTTTATTTGTATCGTTTTATTTCCATAAAAATTCTTGATGTTGTCGTCCAAAAGTGAAACTTGGATTTTGCAAGAAAATACTTTTTGTTAATGTGAGTTGTTGCCTTTCGGCATATTCTAACATCTTACTTATTTCGATACGCTGCAAGATAGGAAAGTAATCTAATCGCATCAAAATGTCTTTTGTAATAACACGTTTGGCGTTCCAAAAGACGATAGAGTGTAACAAATTTTGGATTTCCGGTTGGTTTAAACAATACATCACGCAGGTCGCTTCTTCAAGCGAATCAAAACCGAGAAAATAACAAGTATCATCAAGCATCACCGGTTTGTTTTCAATCGGCAAAACCAACGAAAATTGAGTTTGTTTGTACAATCCCGATATGGCAACCTTAAATGGTTTGAACGAATAATCGCCAATACCGAAAATTGAAAACAACGGTTTGTTCTTGTAAATAACCGATTTACGTTTATCAAAAAGTTCTCTGTGTTTGTCCAGATAATCGAAGGTCAGCGGAAAATCTGTTGCAAGATAATCCGTGTTTTGTCCGACAAGCGTTTGAGGAACAATAACATTTCTATTTGTTTTTGTGATGACTTGTCCTTTGAGATCGGAACTTTTTAATAATGGATAAACTAAATCAGGTTCGATGTTGACCGTTTTATTCTGATTATTTTTGTAGCCGTTTTCGGTTGTTGCCAATTCCATGACGGCGGCGCAATCATGTTTCAATCCTTGCCTCCAAATTTCCGGCGAAACTCCGTCAAATTCAGCACATTTTTTATACCGCTCAATATCTGCAACAAATTTGTGGTTTGTCCAGCCGAAAGAACGAATGACCGGTTGATCAAATGATTCCGCAACACAACAATCCACTGCCGAAGTTTCATTAAATCGGGCAAAAAATAAACCGGCGTCAACATTCGCGTTAAATTCTTTTTTCGCGTCAATATCAATTTGCCGTAAATCAGAAATCGGAAAAGCAAATTGTTGTTGTGATTGAATGATGTTTTTAATAACAATATTCTTGATGAGAAAAGCAAAACATCCATTGGATTCGGCAAACGTTTTTAACATCGAAAATGTAGCTGATTCGCCAATATCAAAATTACCTTTGCCGGTAATTGCTTCAATACCGGCAACATTTTTAAGGTTTGATTTTGTTGGCAGATTGCCTGATTCTTTAACAGAAAGTCCGCTATTCGTAACCCAAGGCGGATTACCAAGAACAAGAATTAATTTAGATTGATGTTTTTTTGCAATGTCACTGAATTGAAAATGAAACACATCATCTTGAATGATTTTTATGTTAATGTTTCGATTTTTAACAAACGGCTCTAACTTTTTTTCCGTTTCGTTAATATACGGCTTATAGATTTCAATTCCATAAACATATTGAATTGAGGGAAAAGTTTCTAATGCAGCAAGAATAAAATTTCCGCATCCACAAGTTGGTTCAACCAATACTTGAGGTTCGATTCCTTGTTCTTTCAACCAACGACAAATTTTACGTGCGAGTTCAAACGGCGTTTGAAAATCGCCATATTCAGATTTGTCTCGTTTGACTATATTGTTTTTAATCATTTCCGATAATCCTTGTTATTCCGTTGATTTGTTCTTTCAAATCAACAATTCGTCCGTATTGCAACCTCCATTGTAAAGCGTTGGAAATGGTCAAATATCCTTGCTGTGGTGGTTGCAATAAAATCTTTTCAGCAAGTTGAGTCAAGAGAATTTCGTCTGCCGGTAAATTACGTTCAATAAGATAAGCAATTATTTCTTCCTGATTAGCATTATTTTTAAGAAGTTGCATAATAGATTTCGTTGTTTGATAATCAGCTGTTCGGTGTTGTTCGATAAAAGAACAGTTGACAAAATTTAAACGTGCAGTTTTGGTTTGAGGGTTATCAATTTTATCATAAACGAAGAGTAAAAGATTATAGCCCAAACCGAATATTTTTTGTTCTGCCGATTTGAATGGGCAAGAAGATTGTGGTTGACGAATTGACGTTACTTTAATGTCCGTATTAATTTCCAGAGCAGGAAAATCAATGCCTTTGGCAGAACTTCCAATGACAATTTCATATTTTTCAGAAAGGGTATATTGAAATTTATGCTCAACGAATGTTCCAACAGCTTTCCCATCTGTTATTCCGTAAAGTTCATTATTATCAAAAACACTTTCAGTAAAGCAAAACTTCTTTGCTTCGATGATCATTGCAGGAATTGTTAATTGAGGCTTCATTTGAATTATCTGCTACTTTCAAACGTTTTTATTTTTTAGGATTTATTTTTAGTAAAAAATAACACCTAATAAACTACATCATTATATCACAAAAGTTGGAGATTCGGCGATAGATGATTTTTCGATAAACCCTACAATTTTTTCTCTCTAACCTCTTCCAACAATTTTTCCATCACCGTCTCAACCGCAATAACACCTAATTCCCCGTCTTTCCTACTTCTTAGCGCAACGGTATTTGATTCGGCTTCTTTTGCGCCGACAACCGCTAAATACGGAACAAGATCAAGTCTTGCTTCACGGATTTTGGCGCCGATTTTTTCGTTGCGAAAATCGGTGGTGGCGCGAACATTTTGGTTGCGGAATTTTTGTTCGACGGATTGGGCGTAATCGTTGAACTTTTCACTGACCGTTAAAATTCGTAACTGTTCCGGTGAAAGCCACAACGGGAATGTAATATCTCATATAACATCTATATTGTTTCAATATCATTTTTGTCCGCTTTTTTGAGTGATGTTAATCACTTAACCGATGTTCTTGCAAAATATTTCGCCAAGTTGTAATATGAAATTCTTGAACTTCCGTTGAAATTTTTGCGTCTTCTACTAAATTTTTAGTGTAGGATTTGAGAAAGTCCTTACAATCACTAATGAATCGTAAATAATATTTCAAACTGTAACGGATTCCATTGGCGATTACATCCAAGCCAGTATCATTCCGAATTTTGAGGATAAACTTGTTGATATATTCCTCCTCGTCCGCCGATATGAAATTATCCTTTGCTGTTGTTAAAATATAATAACGTTCGATACTTGTTTCTGCCGACTTTTTAACAATATCAAAAATCAAATTACGATCAATCGGAATGTTATGTTTTACCTCAACCATTTCGAACGGCGTTTTATCGCGGTTCCAAATTTCCACGTCGCCGTATCCGTGTTTATCAGATGAAGTATGAACATTCAGCGGACGCAAAACTTTTCCATTATAACGATTAACTTGTTTGAACAATTGCTCGTAAACAGAGTAAATCGCAATCACTGGTAATCGTGAACTTAATTTTGTTACAAAATGCTTGTCCAACATTTCAAGTATGGTATTTATATTGATAATATTCACAAAGTCTGAAGACTCAATCGTATCATCAAAAATAACTCCCTGCCGCAACGATAATTCATAAAGTTTTGTGAACGTATAAACGATGACGTTTTGTGGTTTAACTGTTCGATTTTCAATAGCGTCAAGTATTTCAAGAAATGCCGTTTTCACTGCTTTATTCCGAATTTTCAAGGCATCGCCAGTTTCTTTCGTCCAAGCAATTTTTTCACGTGTTGCCAATGTCAAAAATGCTGATTCTTTGTTGGCATATTTGGGGAAATACTTTTTGCAAAACGGTGCTGTATTTTTTGTATCTAACACTCTTGCAGAATAACCATTTTCAAAATCCGTTCTGTGATAACGAATGTCTTGCTCTGGATTGGCAATTTTTTCGACGCACGACGTTATTAACGCTGAAACTAACGATTTATTTTTGTCGATTTTTTCAATAAGCGTATCAACATTGTCCGTGAGTAATTTGTTATACTTCGGCAATTTTTTTATGCGGATAAATTCCAATACTTGTCCGTAAAGTTTTTCTAAAATTTCAATTTGGTTCATATAAATAATTCGCAAGAGTAAACCGATTCAGTTTCGTTGATCCGTTGTTCCGCATAACTAATATATTCAGGATGAATTTCGATTCCGATATAGTTACGTTTTAACCGTTTAGCAACAACCGCAGTGGTTCCTGAACCTAAAAATGGATCTAACACAACGTCATCTTCTTTCGTGAGAAGTTTAATAATTTCCTGTATAACAAATTCGGGATACACTGCCGGATGAATATTTCCCTTTATGGATTCAACCGTACTTTCAATAACATCACGCCGTATCGAATTACCATAAATTTTAATTATCGTAAAACCTTTTGTATTAATTTGTGTCAACCGTCCGCCTGCTTGTCCGCCATAAGGTAAAGCGTGAATACCTTTAATTTTCATACGAAAACTATCAAGTAATCCTTTTTTAACGTCCATAACGACTTCTTCTAATTCTTTTCTTGCAAGTTTTTTTTGATCAAGCGATAAATCAGAATTGTCGATTAAATCATAATATTTTTTACCAAGTTCGTTACTTGGTTTCTTTTTATTTCCATTGCAATATTTGTCCCGATATTCCAAAAACGCTTCTCGATTAAAATAGTAATCGTTTGATTTGGCAAAAATAAAAAACGGTTCCGT
>JAITDV010000193.1 GCA_031282385.1 Planctomycetaceae bacterium
CAACATTAATTGCATTGCCAAACTTGACAAGCGCAAGTACCACAAGAATACGATTCGCAATAATTGCTGTTACTTGACCGCGAATCTGACGGTACTTCAATTCAAGTTTCTGAATTTGATCTTGTGATAAAGTAAATTGCATTGCACAACTAAAAATTTGTACTAAAAAAAAGATACTCCCAAAAACAATTCGCGAATAATAAAAAATTAAAACCACTAGTCAAGAGGGATTTAAAATTTGGGAGGGTATATCTGAATACCATTGGCAAACAAATGTCAACACCAAGCAATTCAGTAACCATTCGGTATTGGACAAATCTTTTTATATTTTGTTTTCGCCCCAAAAGTAACAATACGTAACAATCATTTACATTACAGATTATTTGGAATATATCTTTTTATTCCTTTATGGGTTCCTGTTACTTTACCATCAGCTTTGATAATAAGGTAATCGTCAATATCGAATCTTAATGTAACTTGTTTTAATTTGTTATTGTTGTCAAAAATATACATAGCAAATCGCCATTCGTTCTCTTTAATATTATTTGTGAGCTTATTTGTGTAACCAAAAAACTCGTTGTTTGAATCAAGTTTTTCGTTGGTTTGGGGCGTAACAAATTTTTCACGCCGTACAAAATCAAATGACAAAGCGTTCAAAACTATTCTTTCATTTTCGTATGTGTCTTCGGCGTATTCGGAATCCTTGTTAGGAATAACAGGCTTTCTTGCATAAAAAAAGCCATTTTCTGAACGATCTGATATAACGATTGCCCCGATTTTATCCAATTCGTTCATCACTTCAAATTTATTTTGGGATATATCGTAACGATAAAAATTTGTCTTTCTCGATGCATAATAATACTCCCGATACTTATAGGGAAAGTTGTCTTCTACTTTCTTAAACAAAATAAATTTTTCATTGTGTGAGAATTGAGATCCATAAACCGAACCATAATTTCCAATTGGAAGTATTATTTTCTTTTTTATTTTATTGTCCCACAATTCATAACGGCATTCGATTTGTTTGTTATCATGTTGATCATTTTTAATTGTATCATTGTCAAATAAGATATATCGGCAAGATGGTGAAAAAACAAAAGAATACATGTCTCGATTAACTTTTTTAATTGGTTTATTGGGATTGTTGATTTGATATACAAACATGGAATTAAATGTTGTTATCATTATGATTTTGTTATCATACAAAACAGACTCAAAAATTCTATCACAACAACGTAATCCATCAGGAAGATCAGGTCGTGTAGGTTCAAGTGGCGGTTTGAACGTAGCAACTAGACAATTTTGATATACATTGTAAATTCGGATTGTTTTTATTGTTTCAATAATAATAAATTTACCATCGCGTGAAAATCGTAAATTTTGAATATAATCGCAATTGCCATGACCATTATCCCAAAAATACCTTCGGTACGGTATTCCACAATTAAATGTCGCTGACGTATTACCTGTAAACGCATCCCATATATGTAAGACGCCATTGGAATAAAGGGTAACCACATTATGATTATCAGGTGAAATAAGTGTTATTGCATTAAATAAATTTTTTTCTGACCAATTTGGTTGTTTTGCTTTTTCTAAAGCAACCGTTGAAAAATCCTTGCTAGGGTATGGAGTGGAAAATGCAGCGTTTCGATCATAGATTTTTTTTTGACTCATGCTTGAATAAAGTTCAGCTTCGGTTTTGCCTTTGTCATAGTAAATTACACAATTATCTTTACTTTGTAATTTTGAGATTTGAAAAGGCATATATGTTTGCTCATTTTTTATTCTTGAAGGTTCTTTGGATGATATGTCATAAATTTGAAAAGATGTTTCGTGTGATATTTCGTATGATAGATCAAAAATTTTATTTTCAACCAAAATACCAAACTTTTTTCCATCGTGTGAGTAATTCATTGCCAAAACGCCGCTGCATGATTTTAAATAAACTTCTTGCGGCAATTTTTTTCCACTTTTTGTACTAAAGAAAATTATTCTCATATCCTTATTAGAAACATTAGAATCACAAGCAACTGCGAGTTGTTCGCTGTCTGGTGAAAATTCCAATCCATCAATCTCATGAATTCCGTATGAATCATCAACACTGTTAATATTATGAATAACAATGCCCGTGCTAATGTCCCGAATAAGAATACAGGCATTATTATTAGCAGTCGCAACTAATCCAATTATACAAGGTTTATTTTGATGCGGTTTCATTATTCTAAAGTTGTCAACAGCATAGTATGCCCAAGCTGTTATTTCATCTCTATTGCCATACGAAACCTTGTGCAAAGTATCACGAACAAAATCCTCATCACTTGCAACTACATCAGTCACAAAAATTACAATCAAGTAACTCAATATCGTAAACATACAATAATATCGTAACATTAATTACCTCCTCAATCTCTTGGTTTTCTCGCATTCAAATTTTGCAGATTTATTACAATAAACATTTATAATCTTTTGAACATGTTTATCAAGATTCTCTATGTTTTTTTGGATTGTTAGTGTTGGTTTTAAAAAGTTATAAAGATTAGGCGAATTACCACAGAATTTATCATTTTCAAAATTTTTTTCAGACTTCTTTTTTTTAGGATCGGTTATTAAAAATATGGCATACTGCATAGATTGTTTCAATCCATCTAAAAATTCAGGCGAACAATACATGTGAATTGTAACATTACAACAAATATTATTTTCACACAATTCGTCAAGTTTTGTTTTATTTTTGTTACTTCCATCAAGCAACGTTTCAATAGTACAGATCTTAGCTCTCAGGTCATTGCTAAGTTCGTTTTGAGAACGAATTAACTTATTGGAGTCAATACCTGCACAAAACTTATTTTCCCAACAAAAATAAGGATTTATCCATGTATGAGATGGGATATTCCATGCCTCGTAAGGCGGATTAGGGTATTCACCTTGATCGGTCGGTTTCTTTATTTTTAAGAATCCCTGTTCATACATCTTATCCCACATTTCACTTTGATCGCCATAATACATATAAAAATTACATGGTTTAGCAAATAATCCAAAAATATCACTATCAAATGTAGAAAGATTGCTAACATACCGAAATAAATTCATATCATTGCTATTAAAATTTATAGGATCCTCACTGATCCATCTTCCAACATTTGAATCATACCAACGATTAATATTTCATTGTAACTCATTACTCTTATCAGATAGTTTTCCGGTATAAGCAAATAATATGGAGTCGGGATTTTTTGTAACAGAAATTAATTTACCGAAAGAATTGTAGTCAAGATGTTCCGCAACAGTTCCGTCGGAATTTATGATGTCGCGGATTGTGTTTAGGTGGTCGCCTAGTGTCCAATTGTTGTTGTCGCAGATTAGTTCGTCTTGTTTGGTTGTCCAGAGGTAGCGGTGGGTTGGTGAAGAGTTTTTGTTGTTGAATTGTAGGATTAT